>NZ_AAEW02000002.1 GCF_000167355.1 Desulfuromonas acetoxidans DSM 684 | reverse complement strand
TCCTCAAAGTAGAAGTTAAACCGGGCCAGCATATCATTTTTCATGTTCAGAGAGTATTAAAGAGCCACATGTTGCCAAGGATTGCTGTAAAATTTTGTTATTGGTTATTTTACATTTCTTTACGTCGTCTTGAAACGGCGTGTTTTACACTGATTAAACAACTTTCGTACGACAGGAACGGGCATGGAAAAAATTCTGATCATCGATGACGATAATGAGCTGTGTGAATTGCTCACAGATTACCTGACGACCGAAGGGTTGCAGGTGAGTTGTGTCCATAATGGCAGCGATGGTGCCCGCCAGGCTGTGGAGCATTACGACCTGGTGATTCTTGATGTCATGCTACCGGGAATGAACGGCTTTGATGTGCTGCGGCAGGTGCGTCAAAGTAGCGAAGTGCCGGTGGTGATGCTCACCGCTCGGGGGGAAGATATTGATCGGATTGTCGGGTTGGAACTGGGGGCGGATGATTACCTGCCCAAACCTTTTAACCCGAGGGAGCTGGTGGCGCGAATTCGCGCTATACAGCGTCGTACCGACAATCGCAATCAGATGGACGCCCCGTTGCGGGTCGGTGATCTGTCGCTCGATCCGGGGGGACGACAGGTGCGCTGCCATGACACCGAGATCGTGTTAACCTCTGTCGAGTTTTCTTTGTTGCACATGCTGTTGAGTCATGCCGGCCAGGTGGTCAGTCGCGAGGATATGGTCAGCCAAGTACTTGGTCGTCATCTGTCGCCTTATGATCGCAGTATCGATGTTCATATCAGCAGTGTGCGCAAAAAACTCGGTCAGACTCCGTCCGGTCGCGAGCGGATCAAGACGATTCGCGGTGTCGGATATCAATATGTCGCCACCGGCTGCGATTAAAAGGTTCCCCCATGGATCGTTTGTACATGCGTATCTTCCTCAGCTTCTGGCTGACCGTGACATTAGCCGGGGCGATCATGGCCGTGCTTGCTTATGTCAACCATCCCCCGGAACGGGCGTTTCCTGACCACAATTTTGCTGACCGCGCGGTTGCCTCCTATGCGCAGGATGCGCGTGTCGCCTTGCAGCAAGGTGGTGTCGAAGGCTGGAGACGCTACGTCCAGAGTCATCGCGATCGCAGCACTCAGTTGTTTATTTTTGACGAAGATGGCCACCCCCTGTTACCCCGACGCATGAAGCAAGACCTTGCCCCCCTGGCCCGTCAGGTTTTTGCCGAAAAAAAATTGATCATCACCCATCGTGGCAGAAATGTCTATTTTGCCCAGCCTTTTGTCGACCATCTTCAGCGTCCCGCCGTGTTTCTCGTTAAGTTGCGCCTGCCGACACCGCCTCCCAGACGTGGCTATTTCCGTCCTGTTCCCCTGCTGTTTCTCGGCGTGTTTTTACTGGTGGGCGGGCTGGTGTGCTGGTGGCTGGCGCGCTCGCTGACCTCGCCGATTCAGACTCTGCGTAATGCTGCCCAGCAGTTTGCCACCGGTAATCTTTCGGTGCGGGTGGGCGATGCCATTTCCGGGCGTAGTGAGATCAAGGAGCTGGCCAATGATTTTGACGCCATGGCCGCACGCATTGAGCAGCAGGTTGAATCTCAGCAACGGTTGCAGCGTGATATCTCCCACGAACTGCGTTCGCCACTGGCGCGGCTCAATGTTGCCCTCGAATTGGCCCGACAGCGTTCCGGTCACGAAGCCGAGCCCGCCTTGAACCGCATAGAACGTGAAGCGGAGCGGTTGAACGAGATGATCGGTCAGTTGTTGAGCCTTAATCAACTGGAGACCGCAGTGCTGTCGCTTGATGAATCGATTGACCTGGCCAGCCTGATTTCAGAGCTGGTGGCCGACGCCAATTTTGAGGCCCACAGTCGTCAGGTGCGGGTCGAGGTTGACGCCTTTGACGCAGTGGTGGTCAAAGGCTCGGAACAACTGCTCGCCGGTGCCATTGAAAATATTTTGCGCAATGCCGTGCGCTATACCGCTGAAGACACGGTGGTGCAGGTGGCAGTCACTCCGGCGGAAAACCAGCGGGTGTCCCTTATCGTTCGTGACCATGGTCCTGGTGTGCCTGAGGCGTCGGTGGAAAAAATCTTTCAGCCTTTTTACCGGGTAGATGATGCGCGTGAGCGTCGTTCAGGTGGAACAGGCATCGGTCTGGCCATTGCCGATCGGGCCATTCGCCGCCATGGCGGCACCATTACTGCGCATAATGCCGCTGGCGGTGGTTTGGAAGTGGTGATCAGTTTGCCGCTGGCCTGAATTTTTGAAAAAAGGCGGGGCAAAATTCGCACCCCGGTTGCGGAACAAGGGCTTATGCCCCTGTCGCAACCGGGGTGTTTTTTTGTATCAGAAATGTAAAGTCGTTGAATTAATTAATAAAAGGTTTATGCGGATAGTGGTCGGCATAAATGATGCTACGCCAATCTTCCTTGTGGCTCCCTGCTGACCGGAGCCGTTAATTTTTAATCGTCGCGTTGCGACGTAACTTTCTTGACGAAGAGAGGCATGTTATGAACCGTTTGTTGTTGAGCGCCGGCCTGATTATGGCCGGCCTGTTGTTGTCCCCTGTGGCCGAGGCGGCCACCATCACCCAGTGGAATATGACCGATGTCGTGGTTGATTCCGCACCTTATAGCGCATTTGAAACCTACCACAGCGATATCTACAATGGCGGTGCCACCATGCAGACCTATGGCGGCATCAGTTGGAAAGAGGACGATACCGTCGCACCCGGCCTGAGTATCGTCAATGACGATGATGTCGATGGCAGCAATTGCATCATGTGCGCCGGGGTGAATCCCTACGACCAGACCATCAAGCAATGCAGCGACCCGTTTCAGTCGAGCAAACGCTTCAAGCTGTTCAGCACCGACAATGAACCACTGGTGCTGATGTTTGATGTTGCTGACGCCGACACCAACATCTATCGCGTGTTGCAAAAATACAGCAACTACTCACCAACGCGTTGGCAGGGCTACACCATCGAGCTAGGCTTTGTCGATGGCAATGGTCAGTTTGTTGTCTCCACCAGCGATGACGGTCTGGCTTTCTGCACCAGCAAAGGCGTTGTCTACCAGACCACCACAGCTGCCTCCAGCGTGCGCGACCGCGATCTCTCGGCTCAGTTTTCTCAGGGCTTGTTTGGCGCACCGGATAAAAACCACCCAGAGCCGGGTTATTTCAATCCTGCCCAACGCGCCTCATTTGAGATGCAGGTCAGTGAAGATGTCATCGCCAGTGACGGCATCAGCACGGTTTACTCCGATCTGTTCGGCCCATGGCTCAACGAAGAAGCGCTGCCTACCGGAATCTTCTGGGATGACGACGGCGATGTCACCACCGACAACGTGCTGATGGCCAATTGTGAAGGCACTTATGACTATGTCAGTGGCAGTTGTGACGGTCGATGGGTCACCTATCGTGACTATGCCGGAGTGGTTGATGGCGAAGCCGGTGCTCCGGTTGGTGTCGCCAGTGAAGTCCCTGCCGGTGTATTGGCTGACTGGGTTGCACAACCGGATGTGTACCTCTTTGATGTGATCGATGATCTGGCTAACCTGGGGCTGACTTACTACATTGAGCTTGGGGATAACAGTCAGTGGCCGACTCCGCAGAGTTTTGCGATTCGTTTTACGCCGTTGGCTGAGTAAGGATACTGAGGGACGGATGGATCCTTTGTGGAATTCATCCGTGTGCGTGGCTTGGTACGCACGTGACGTGGGCTTCCGCGCCCACACGTCGGGTTCCTTTTGCGTCGTCAAAAGGAACCGAAAAACGACTTCCGTCATTGCACCCTATCGGGTTCCCTCTCTTCGTTCACTTACACCGCGATGTCGGCAAAACTCGCTGACGCTCAAACAGGTTGCCGACGATCATCGCGTTGACATTCACTACGTTCGGTGCTGCTGAACGGAAGGGCTTGGTGCTAAATAACTCACAACTGAAGGGCGGGCACCGTCCCGCCCGTTTAATCGGTACCACACCAGAGATAGAGAGAGACAAGAGTGTGTTATCAACGTTTTACGTCAAAGATGATGAGTTGCACGATTTGCCGAGCTAAAGGGAGGTAAGCCGAATCTGAAACGCATAACGGAAACAGTTTTAGTGTAGGTTGATTCAGGTTCAGGAGAAGTTCAGCCGGTTTTTGCATCCTTTTGAGCGGCAAGTCAAAAGGATGTCGCCTGCCGGGGCGAATCCCGGCGACCTTGACCTTGCTCTAAAGATTTCAACAAGCAAGTAGTACCCTGCAAATTCAACCATCAGGTTTGAGTTTGCACTCCACAGAGAACCTTCAATGCAATGTTCCCCTATCCAAATCGGATGGGGGAATTTTTTTTGCTGAAAACTGCCGCTTGCCAAGGTAACAAAAATCAGCTATCACATCGGGCATGAAACCTTCCCCGCAAGCATTGATTGATCTCTACGAAGCCCGTATGCCCTACGGCAAATATGCCGGAGTCCGCCTGGTTGACCTGCCCGAACCCTATGTGGTGTGGATGGCCGGTGAAGGCTTCCCCGCCGGACGGCTGGGACGACAACTGGCTGAAGTGTACGAGATCAAGATCAATGGCCTTGAATACCTGTTTGATCCCTTTCGTGGCAACACGCCCTGAAACCCTGCCTGTAGTCCGCGTACCACATTTCACCATTCTTCATGGAAAGCACAAAACCAGCCTCAAACAATTCATCTGCTGCTGTTGAGCGCACGCAGTGCAAAGGGGTTTCACGCAGAGAATTCTTTACTTTGCCAGTCGCTTCGGATAAAGATTGATCATTAATTATGGTTTAAGTCTCTGGTGTGTGTGTTCGGCGTGGCCGCTGCACTTGCCACGAATAAAGAAGTTTTGGCCGGGGCGCACCATTTTTCCATGTTTGCCGAGAGATAGGGCGATAGGTGGAAAATATTCAAAACGCAAAACAAGGAAAATTGGTTTCCATGTTTTTGCCTAAATATCTCAATAAGTAGAAAACCATCCATCCTATAGGTGTGATAGATGGAGAATTTTCCACCTGTCAACACTGTTAGGGCCGGGAAAATGAAGCTTTACAAGTACAAATCACTGGCAAATCTTTGGCATACGCTCGATGTAATTGTAAATCAAAGGCTCTACTGCGCTCACTGGTCTGAGTTGAATGATCCTCTCGAAGGAAGGTACGAGATTTATCTTGGTGAGAAGAGTGCCAAGCTAGAGTCGATAATGACTTCACGTATCGAGTCAGCCAAAAACACCTATCGTGTGTCATCCCTTTCTGCTGATCCAACAAACTTCCTTATGTGGTCTCATTACGCAGACGGCCACAAAGGGGTCGTTATAGAAGTCGAAGTACCGGAAGATCACGAAGACCTAATTCAGGTTGCGTATACGCCATTTTTATCAGTATTCACCGATAAAGTGCAAACAAAGGAAGACATGCGGCATCTCTTCAATGGAAAAGGTGAAGAGTGGTCATATGAGCAAGAATATCGATTAGTCACCGAGGAGAAATTCTTTCAATTGCCAGTTGCAGTTGAGCGGCTTTTGCTAGGACCGTTAGTAAGCAAAGAGCAAGAATCCATCCTTCGTAGAATCATTCCAGAAAAACTCGAAATTGTAAGAATGGAGTTAGATCGGGTTCAGGGGACCTTAAAAGTTAATAGCCCTAACAAGGCTATCCAGCCGACCCCTGCTCCGCTGCGCTTCGCAGAGTCGGCTGATAGCTAGCGTTAAATTTCAATAGGAGAATGTCGTGCCATTTCGACAAATGATGACGGACAACATAAAAGTCATAAAAGCAGATGGTCAGGAAGTCGAAGGTTTGAAAGCTAGCGTCCAAAGCAAAGGCATATACCTAATGCAGTCTGACGTGCTAATCGAGCCAAATGATCTTATTCAAAGAATTATGAGCAATGGTGGCACCGAAACATTCAAGGTTATAGACCCAGGTTTCCACGAAGGGGTGCATAGCATTCCCGCTCATTATCAGATGAAGGTACAAAAGCTTGGAATACCTGAAGCAGAAAAAGCGATACAGTCAATCACTTACAACATAAGCGGTCCAAATGCCCGAGTAAATAATCACTCAACAGATAATTCTACGAATATCGTCAACGTAAATCAGGATGTGGCAGATCATCTAGTTTTGCTTAGAGAAGAGATCGAGAAACTAGTCAACGCCAGTGAAGAGAGAAAAGATGCTCTTGAAGTAGTTGATGCTATACAGGGACAATTTGAGTCAGGTTCCCCGAGTAAAGCCGTAATTAAGTCCTTAGTGTCGGCGCTACCTCATGCAGGGAGCATTGCATCAATAGGTTCATTTTTGCTCTCTGCAATTGGGGGCTAAATGCAATTTAACAAGGCCTTTCAACGGACTCAGTCGCTAACGCGCCTGCTCCGCTGAAAGCAACGTTATACATAGGAAGAGCATATGAAGTTGCTTATTAATTCTCGAAAGATTGAAAGAGCTTTGGTTTCCTTGATGAATCAGTATGAGAATTATTACATCGCATCTGCTTGGGCATCTGTCGGTACTGATGCTTTTGAAACTTTATCGAGAAACAGTGATAAGATATCAAAGTTAATAGTAGGTACTCACTTTTACCAAACTCATCCAGATTTTATTCAAAAGTTCTATGTAAATGAAAATGCGAGGTTTGTAAAAAAGACTGGTGGTGTTTTTCATCCAAAAATATATTTATTTGTAAACTCTGAAAGTAACTGGGAGTGCCTGATTGGGAGTGCAAATTTTACAAGAGGGGCATTCTCTATAAATAGTGAAGCAATGCTTCATGTAAATTCATCAGATACAGAAGCTAGAGAGTTTTTTAATCAAATAATAGAGCAGTTTGCGAAATATTGGAATGATGCCTCATCAATAAATGAAGAAGAAATAGAGAATTATCGAAGTGTATGGAAGAGCAAACAGAAAACGATAAAAAAGCTTAAAGGTCAATATGGAACTTCACGTTCAAGAATTTCTATGTATCAGTCTAGAATATTCTCTTTAAGTTGGGCTGAATACTTCGAACTTGTTCAAATCGACCCCTTTCACTCATTCAACAATCGACTGCTTTTACTGAACGAAGCCAGGTCATTATTCGATAATCATTCCAGTTTTAGTGAAATGGTTAAGGAAGATCGGAGAAAAATTGCTGGCCTACACTTTGAAGAACAACCCAATGGTTACACGTGGGCATGGTTTGGAAGTATGAAAGGTGCGGGGAAATTTCAAAATAAAATCAATACTAATAATGAATTTATATCCCGAGCATTAGATTGCATACCCAAAGTTGGTTCGTGTAACCGAAACGAATACTTTACTTTTGTACGTATGTTTGAATCTGCTTTTCAAGATGGTGGTGCAGGGGTAGCAATAGCTAGTCGCTTATTAGCAATGAAAAGACCTGATTATTTCTTATGTTTAGATAACAAAAATAAAGAAAATCTTTGTAAGGAATTCGGAATTTCGAAAAATATTACTTTTGAGAAGTATTGGGATGAAATTATAGAAAGATTAATAGATTCCGTTTGGTGGAATCAAGAGGCTCCTGAAGATACCATACAATTAAGGTTGTGGAAAGGTCGGGCAGCCATGCTAGATGCAGTGTTTTATGATGAAAATATATAATATTGGGCAATAAAAGGGGGCAAATCTACGGTTGACGTCTTGTTGAGTCTACGAGAGTAAAAGAGAAACACTCCCCTGTTTAGCCAGCCTGGAGCCATTCATCGTCAGCATGGAAAGTTGTTGGACACGAAAAACTCGGGCATGCTCTTGGTGTTCTCTGGCGGCCTGAGAGCGTTGATTGGACTAAAAAATGAAAATACGCCGCTATAACTTGGGCGAAGAACAGGCGCTCTGGTCTTTACTCTATGAAACCGTCCATCAGGTGAACGGCAAAGATTACTCACCGGCACAACTCGACGCCTGGGCTCCTTCGCAAATTGATCTCGCCACATGGAAAGAGCGCCTGAGCCAAACCAACCCTTTTGTAGCAGAAGAAAACAGTGCATTAATCGGTTTTGCCGAGCTGGAGGAAAACGGTCACATCGACTGTTTTTACTGCGCCCATGATTGGCAGGGAAATGGTGTCGGAACGGCTTTGTTGCAGGCCATTGAACACGAGGCGGCGAAAAGAGGCCTCTCCCGTTTATTTGCCGAAGCCAGTATCACTGCAAAAAGCTTTTTTGAGAAACATGGCTTCTCAGTTGAAGCTGAACAGTCCGTGTTACTGCGAGGTGAGCACTTTACCAATTTTGTGGTGTCGAAAAATATCTGAAGTTTGAGTCTAACAAACGGGGGAAACATGAGCGATTGTCTGATTCTGGTGGATCTGCAAAACGATTATTTTGCTGGCGGCACGATGGAACTGGTTGATACCGATAAGGCCGTGGCTAATGCACAGCGGTTGTTGGCCAAGTTCAGAGAAAGCAATCTGCCCGTTGTTCATATTCAGCATATTGCTGCGCGACCGGGTGCGACCTTTTTTCTGCCGGAAACCCATGGCGCTGAAATTCATGCTTTGGTGGCACCGCAAGAGGGGGAACGCGTGGTGGTGAAAAACTTTCCCAACAGCTTTCGCGACACCGCCTTGCTGGACATTTTACAACAGGGTAACATCACCAATCTCACCATTTGCGGGGCCATGAGTCACATGTGCATTGATGCCACCACCCGCGCGGCGTTTGATCTAGGTTTTAACTGTGTGGTGGCGGAGGATGCCTGTGCAACACGGGATCTTGTCTTTAAGGGCCAAACAATCAGGGCCGCCGAGGTGCATGCTGCGTTTATGGCGGCGCTCGCTGTTCCTTATGCAAAGATTGAATCGACCGATGAGATCATTAACGGCATGGCCAGCAATGAGCTGCTTTGACCGTTGAAAGAATTAAACTCCGGTGCGAAACAGGCTCCTGCTTGTGATGCTGTGCGGACAGTGGCTAAAGAGATTGCGGATCAGACAGAGAAGGTGAAGCTCATGAAGCTGGATCATGTTGCGATCAACGCGGTTAACCTTGAAGAGGAGATACGGTTTTTAACAGAGTTTCCCGGCTTGTCATTGCTGCAAAAATGGGAGGACTTGCGGCAGGCGTATGTTGGGTTGGAAGAAGGCCCTGTTATTGGCGTTATTGAAAATAAGGATTATGACGGGTCTGTTTTTACCATGGCCCATCTCGCCTTTTGCGTGTCAGATCAAGAGTTTTCAGGGTGGGTGATGAAAATCAAGGAATTGAATCTGGACATTGTTGCAGGCCCCAAAAGTCAAAGGGGCGGTGAAACAATCCTCTTAAGAACGCCAAGCAAAAATATCAATCATTGAATTGTGTTATCCGTATGTAAGAAAAACAATTCACCAGCACGGCGATTCGCCTGCCAACACAAGCAACAGGATGGAAGGTACGTCTGAAAAATAAGAGCGATGTTCGGTGCCCTTCGAGTTTCTCGATCTTTGCAGGTCGTATCGTTTCTTCTGGTCGGATGTTTTATATTTTGCGAGAACGGCAATGCGTATGAATGTATCCAAGTTTGCACAGCGGGTTGGTTTGACTGCCCACACGGTTCGCTACTATGAAAAAATTGGGCTGCTTAAGCATGTCCATAGACGGGCGAATGGCCACCGGAAATTTTCTGAGAAGGATGTGAAATGGGTAGAGTTTGTGCAGCGGTTGAAGGAAACGGGCATGTCACTGGAGAAGATTCTGGAATATGCCCGGCTGCGCGAACTGGGGAATGAAACTCTGGCCGCGCGTAAAGCAATGCTTGAAGATCATTCACAAGACCTTCAGGTGCGAATCTCCGAGCAGAAACGGAACTTTGAGTTGCTCAATAAGAAAATTGCGCTCTATCAATCGGCATTGGAGGGCAAAATATCTCTTGACTGAGAGTTAACTCTAAGGTCTAGCCTCTCAAATATGGATGTTGCCATAAACAGAGGAGAGTCCTATGGAGAACGATGAAACGCCTGTTGGCATTAAGCGAAGAGACTTTATTATTTCCTCGTTTATTTTGTCTGCAGCTTCATTCGGTTGTTTGTCATTGACGAGCTGTCAGGCGTTCTCTGATTGGGCGGTAGCTGAGGAGTTGACTATGAGTGCAGATCGAAATGACAGATTTGAGCGAGGGTGGAAGAAGCTTAAAGAAATTGATGGTGATGCCGGCGAAAAAGTGATTGAAGCGTTAAAGGATATCGCTCCGGATTTAGGACGGTATACCATTGAGTATCCGTTTGGGGATGTCTACAGCAGGGAGGGCCTGGATGTGAAATCTCGCGAAATTGCAACCGTGGCAGCTCTGGCTGCAATGGGAAACGCCCAGCCACAGCTTAAGGTTCATATCGGCGCGGCGTTGAATGTGGGGTGCTCTGCTCAGGAAATCGTCGAGATCATCATTCAGATGTCGGTTTATGCCGGGTTTCCTGCAGCATTGAATGCTGCCGCCGCTGCCAAGGCGGTTTTTTCTGAACGAGGTATCATCAACGTTTGATGCGCAGATGAATCGTGTCAGAGGCAATTCAGTACGTCGATCCAAACACTAACACGAAACACGCGCCCGACGGTTCATTGTGGACGGTCAGGCTGCCGTTGAGGCGTGTTTCCGCCAGTTTTCTTGCCAGTGCCAAGCCGATACCGAGTCCTTGCGCCTGTTTTCTGCTGTAATGGATGTTGAAGATTTTATCAAGTGCCTGGGGATCAATGCCGCCGGCGTTGTCGCGCACTTCGATGGTGACCTGCTTCTCGCCGGAGCTGGTGAGCCACAGGGTGGGGGCGTCGGGACTTTTTTCCTGTAAGACGCTGACGGTATTTTCCAGCAAAATCAGCAGGATTTGCTTGAGGGCCTTTTCATCGGCGCAGAGCTGTTGGCCCTGATAGTCCTTAATGACCTTGATCTTTCCTGCCTGCAACGATGAGGCGAGCATGTCCAGCACGGTGTCGATGGCATGCTGCAGATCGAACTCGCCGAGCTGCGGCTGTTGCGAATAAAAACTGTAAAAATTGCCCACCAGATCATTCATGCCGCTAATCTGACTCTCCATATGACCGAGAATCTCTTCACTGTGCACGTCGTCCTGACCGCTTTGGTAGCGCTGGGTGCGCAGCTTTAAAACCTCTGTACCCAAATAAATCAGCGGCTGCTTGAACTGGTGGAGAATCCCGGCGAGCAGATAGCTGGTTGAATTGAACTTGTTGCTCTCATCAAGCAGCAGGGCGTTTTCAGCCCGCTCTGCTTCAATCCGTTTTATTTTTTGGCCCAGAGCCATGGCAAAGAAGATCGCCTCTGCCGCCATTCCTGTCGGCAGAACATACAGAACCCCACTGCCGAAATCGACCAGTCCGGTGAAGCACAGCACGTAATTGAGCATGGTGAAAAAGAAGATTCCGGCACCGATGAGGAAATAACGACCGGCAAACAGCTTGTGCCAGGCGACTACCAGGGCGGAAAACAGCATGAACAACAGCGCCAGGGGGAGCAATAGCGAAGAGATCTTGTTGTGCAGCAGCAGTTGGCCGCTTGGATAAAAGTACAACAATGACGCGAGTAACGCGCTAAACAGCCCGATGTTGGCGAGGTTGAGTTTGTACAGCCAGCCTATTTTGTGCTTGAGGTCGAAGAAGGTGATGATGAATAGCGACATCAGGATCACCGCTACCGACGGCGTGATTTTGTAGCTGAGATTAAGCCAGGCCAGTGGCAGCAGTGGGCTCAAAAACGCATAGACATGCCCTGAACTGGTCAGAGTGTTGTAGCCGTTGGCCAGACTGTGCAGCACGTAGAAAAGAAAGGCCACATTGCGCAGCGACACGAACATCATAACGTTGTAGATCACCAGCGCCAGTGTAACGCCGATAAATACGCCCCAGATGGTCAAATCCTCGATGGCCAGCCGTGAATAGTTGTGTTCGCTGAGCAGCTTCATCTTGATGCTGATCGGGGTGGTCGAGGCGTAGCGGGTGAGGACTTCGATGGTTTCGTTGCCGTGCAGTGTGATGTGGACATTGGCAAAGCGATTGAGGATTTCCGTGACGCGGATTGGCCGCGTATCGCCGAACTGGTACTGCTCACTGACGGTGCCGCCTCGGATCAGGTAAATGTTCACTTCATCATGGGCAACAAAGTCGTTGATCAGGTGGAGCTTTACCGGTTGTGACGAGCTGTTGTGCAAGCGGGCTTGGCTCCACACGGCAGCGGTGGTGTAGGGGAACGAATTTCTCTCGGCAGGGTGCCATTCACGGTGCTTGTTGACGAGCAGATCCGTCACGGTGGCGGTTTTGTCCGGATCGATCAGGACGTGGAGCGTACTGTGGTCGAGTGCCTGTTGGTTTAAAGTGGGGGTGATATCGACGGCGGGGAGGTCGGCCGCGACGGCGGTATTGCTGAGCAACAGCAGGGCCAGGAGGACTTGAAGGAAAAATTTCATTGCTTAGTCCTGCTCGGCCAACATGTAGCCGATCTCTCTGACGTTAACGATCCGGTTGGCGGGAATTTTTTTCTTCAGCCGATAGACCAGGTTCTTCAGCGACGTCTCGCTGCATTCCATGTTGAAGATCAGATCTTCCAGCCGTTCCTTGGTCACCAGCTTGTTGCGGTTGGTGATCAGCAGATCAAGCAGTTGCTTTTCCCGCATCGGCAGCGTCGTTTCCTGGCCGTCTGTGGTTATCAGGGTGCCGGAGCGTTTGTTGTAGCTGACGTCATCACCGAGGGGGTAGGTCAGTCCGCCCCGTTTTTCCAGATAATCGACACTTTTAATCAGCGCCGCCTTGAGTTGGTCGAAGGTCAGCGGCTTGATCAGGTAATCAATTAGCAGTAGCGGAATGGCTTGATGCAGTTGCTCACTGTCGTTGAACGAGCTGATAATGAAGATCGGCGTGATCTCATCGCTGCTTCTGATCTCCCGCGCAACCACCAGGCCGCTTTTCCCCGGCATCTTGATATCAAGGATCACAATGTCGGCCACCCCGCTGTGAAACTGCTGCAGCGCTGCAGCGCCATCTTCGACGGCAATCACCCGCTGGACAAATATTTCCAACGCCTGTGCCGTGCTGTCGCGGACGATTTTGTCGTCTTCGGCCAGCAGCACCGTCATCTGTTGCAGATAGTCCCGTTGTTCCATTGTTTTCCTTGCTTCAGGGGCGGTTGTCCCGACAGTTTTTGCACGTTTTTTTTAAAAAGAAGGCGTGTGCGACTTTTGTGCGACTTCTGTGTAGTAGAGTGGATCATTGACAGAATGAACTAACTAACGGTTGGATGCAACGTATACTTTTCAGGCAGTTAGCCGTCAATTCAGGGTGCGAAGGTTTTTTTCTTCTGATCACAGGCTTATTCCAATCCTCAATTTTACCAGGGAGAATTTCATGAAGACTTCTGTAAGGATGAAATTTTTTGTGTCACTGCTGTTGTTGCTGAGTGCATTTTTATGGGGCTGTAGTGACAGCTCGCACCACACATCAACACCGATAACTATTTCCGTGGTCGAGATGAGTCCCAACAGTTTTACCCAGAACGGTGAGATTGTCGGCATTGATGTCGATACGGCAACGGCGGCTATGGATGAGGCGGGGGTTGACTATGTTGTAGAGATGGAACAAAGCTCGACCGTTGCCTATGACAACACCCTCAATGGCTCAAACCGTGCCCTGTTGGGAATCGGCTACTCGGCTGAACGCCAGGACCTTTTCAAGTGGGTCGGACCGACCAGTTCATCCGGTTATTATGTGTTTGCCAAAAAAGACAGCGGATTGGGCTCAACCCTTGGTCTGGACGGCACCAAAGCGCTGGACTCCATTGCCGTTGTGACAGGATGGCTGGAGACAACGTCGCTGGAGGATCTTGGCTTTGACAATCTGGTCTATTACGCCACCTATGATGAAGCGGTTGGCGCATTGCTTGATGGTGATGTGCAGGCCCTGGCCAGTGACGGCAAGCAGTTGGCCTACAAAGTTCAGGGCCAGTTTTCCTTCAGCGATGATTTTGATGTGTGCTTTGGCTACAAGTCGGCATTTTATTACATCGCCTTTTCTAAAGATGTCAGTGATGAGGTGGTGGCGGCCGTGCAAGCCAGTTTGGATGACCTGATCAAAACAAACGAAACCCTGGCTATTCTGCAACGCTACTTTCCTGACGCCAATGAAACCATGCTGCCTGATGTTCTGCAGCTGTTCACTGAAGTCGCGCCGCCCTTTAATTATTACTCCGGGTCCATTGTCGATCCTGATATCCAGGGTTCATCCGTCGAGATTGTTGACGCCATTCAGTCCCGTAATGACTATGCTGCAAATGTCAAAATCACCGGCTGGATTGATGCCTACGCCACGGTGCAGTATCTGCCGAACAGCGCCCTGTTTACCACCGCCCGCACTGCGGAGCGCGAGGGACTGTTTCAGTGGGTCGGTCCCATCGCCACGTTGCGCGGCAGTTTTTACACGCTGCGTGATTCGGGTATCACCATCACAACTCTGGAAGAAGCAAAAGCGTTGGGTTCCGTCGCCACCCCCAGTAACTGGTACACCCATGATTATCTGCTCGCCAATGGCTTTGACAACATCGTCGCCACCTCTTTTTCCCCTCTGGACGCGTTCAATCAGTTGCTCAGCGGCGAAGTCGATGCCTTGTTTATGTACGATGAGGGGATCAATTGGCTGTGTGATACGACCTCAACCCCGACTGAAGATATCGTCAAGCAATTTGAGGAAACCTACGATGAAGGCTATGTTGCGTTCAGCCTGACCACGCCGACCTCCACCGTTGAGCAATGGCAACAGAATCTCGATGCCATGAAACAGGATGGCACGTTTGAAGGGATCTGGCAGAGCTGGTTTGACGGAAGTGAACTGCCCTAGGGGATTGATAATTGCAGTGTAGTCGACAGGAGATGACGATGACGCATCGTGGATTTTTCAAGTTTGTGCTGATGATATTCTTTGCGATAACGCCGCTGACCGCAGTTGCCAGCGACTTTCAAGGCCCCTTTGTCGAGGCCGGTATCAGTGGCTCAAAAACAAAAACGGATGTTGATTTTCCCAACTGGTTTCAGGCTGATATCGATGATGATAGCGTCAATGGCAAAGTGGCGATCGGCTACGATCAACGTTTCGACCGCTATGTCCTTGGGGCAAAGCTGTATTACACCCTCGGTGACCAAGAGTCCGGCAGCACAACCCAGCGCTTTCGGGATACCGAAGAGGTCAGTACGCTTTCGTTTGAATTGGACAACAGCTGGGGGATTGAGTTGCAGCCGGGCATTGTTTTCAGTGAAGCAACTTTTGCATATCTGAGCTTTGGCTATGCTCGCACGACCGGCGAGTGGACCCTGGATCGTCCTTACTATCAAGACCGATATTCCGGTCACGTCGATTTTAACGGCTACAGCTTAGGGGCCGGAATCAAACAGAAACTTTTCCAGAATGTCACGTCGCATCTGTATGGTTTTGCCGAGGTTCAGAAAATCTGGTACCAGCAGGAGTCGACATCGGCGATAATCGCCGGGAGCTCTTTTGTCGATGACTACGACCCTGAAATATTAACGATCACAATTGGCATTGGCTGGCAGTTTTGACGGAGCGTGTGTCGGTGAAACAATGGTTGCTAAATAGATTGTTTATGTAATATCTTGAAATAAATGTACTTTTTTAAATTAACTGGAAAGAAAGGACTGCCATTATGAAATTGAAATCGATCCTCTGTACTGCTGCTGTCGGCCTGCTGTTTGTCACCTCAGTGGGGCACGCCATGGATGTCGGTATCCTGGCCCCGAGTGATAAACAGATGCGCGCCGAGGTGTATTACGAAGAGTATGAGCGGGATATCCAACAGGGATATAGCTTTGGCAGCGGCAGCTTTGCGTTCCCGCAGGAGGAAAACCGCCTGGTGGCGCGCGTGACCTTTAATCCGCAACCGTTCTGGGGGGTGAGTCTTGAGGTCGGTGGCACGGATTCGGATGGTTCCGAAGATATTGCCCCCATGTTTGGCCTCGGCGCGCACATGGTGCTTTTTGAGCAAGGCGGTTTCTATACCAGTGCGTTTGGTCGAATGACGTGGACAACCGGGATTGAGTATAAGGAGCATTATGTCGTGACCAATGGGGCGAGCTACCTTGATGAGACGTGGCAGCGCGATGAAGCATACCTTGAGTATGGTTTTGGTGTGCAGCTCGGTTATGAGTGGCAGCCGTGCTCCAGCGCTCGTATTACCGGCTATGCCGGAGCCATGGCCAGTTTTCTCGATGATACCAAATCCGAAGAACGTCTCTCGGGCAGTTATTTTATCGAAGGGATGGATGCGGCGGTGAGCTTTAACGAAAAAGACTCCAGCGTTGATATGGAAGAAGATCATGTGGCGCAGGTCTTTGCCGGTGTTGAGGTGGCTCTGCTGCCGTTGGATGGCGGTATTCGTGTCGAAGGACGCTTTTACGACCGTACCAGTCTGAGTGCGTCGTTGTTCTTCAACTTTTAATCGGTTTTTTGTTTTTTCTGCTGTTTATGGCTGAAACCGGAGTGCATGGCGGGACATTCTCCCGCCATGTTTTAAGTGGGCCTCTGGTCATTCAGTGAGACGTTAAACGTGAGTCTGACACAGACGCGCTATCGCTGTTGTTTCTCCTCTACTCATTGTGTTCGGTTCAAAATCCCTCTTTACCTCAATTGCTTATTCTTTTGATTGAGCTCCCCCTAGCACGATCTTTTTTTCAACCCCTCCAGCGACTTTGGTTTTGTTGTCCTGATTGCCGGCATGTGGGAACTCCTCTGCGTTTTCGGTCCCGGAAGTTCTGCGGGAGCAGCATAGAGGGAGAACTGTTCTAGCCTCTGGTGCATCCGCTCAGCCTGTTCGGACAGTTGCGCCGAGGCACTGGCGCTCTGTTCGGCCAGGCTGGTGTTTTGCTGGGCAACAGTATCGATTTTGGCCAGTCCGGCGGTGATGTGCTCAATGTCTTGGGCCTGTTCTGTCGAGGCGGCGGCAATTTTTCGGATCAGTTCGGAAACCTCGGCGGTTTCGGTGACGATCTCTGATAGGGCATCGGCGGTCTGATGGGCGATCGTGACGCCGCGCTCGGCTTTTTGTGTGGAGCCCTGGATGAGTAACGTGGTTTCGGAGGCCGCCTTGGCACTGCGTGCCGCCAGATTGCGCACCTCCTCGGCGACAACGGCAAAGCCTTTGCCGTGCTGACCGGCACGCGCCGCTTCAACGGCGGCGTTGAGGGCCAGCAAGTTGGTCTGAAAGGCGATCTCATCGATCACTTTAATGATCTTGGAGACGTTGACACCGGATTGGTTGATCTCTTCAATGGCAATAAGCATCTGCTCTATGTGTTCATTGCCTTGCTCCGCCGAGTTGCGGGTGCGTTCTGACAAACCGCGTGCCTGTTGGGCATTGTCGGCATTGCGGCGGGTCTGTTGGCTGATGCTCGACATGGAGCGCGTGATCTCTTCCACCGAGCTGGCCTGAGAGGTGGCTCCCAGCGAAAGCTGCTGGCTTGAATCGGCAATCTGCCTTGAGCCGGTCTGGATATGCTCACCCATGCTGCGAATTTCGAGGAGCAATTCGTTCAGGGCGCGATTGACGTTGTTGAGAGGATCCTGGATCAGCCCTTTGGTTTCAAATGTAAAGTTGCCGTCGGCGAGCTGATTGAAGGCGGTCATGATCTCTTGTTCAAGGTGATCGGCAAAGGCATTAAGGCTGGCAGCCATTTCACCGATTTCATCCTGACGGGAAAAGTCGAGTCGTTTGCTCAACCGTCCCGCTTCGAGTTCTTTGATCATCGACATGGTATCGCGCAGCGGTGAAACAATGGAGCGGGTGATCCACCATGCCGCCAGAGTGCCGATAAAGAGGATGACCAGCGAGGTCAGAATGATGCGCTGCTTGGTGTTGCTGATCTGGGTGGTTACCTGATGGCGTGCGTTCAGAACATTCTGACTGCTGGCGCTGTCCATCTGACTGACCTGGTTCATGGCTTTTTGAAGAATCTGACGCAGTTGGTTGACGGTTTGCGACAGGTGGGCGGTGCTTGGTTTCAGTTTGTTGTTGAGCAGGGCGATGGCATCGTCCTGCTGATAAAGGATCCGGTTTTCCATCTGCAGGGCAAAGTCAAGGTCGACAGCCATGGATTTAATCCGCGATGGGAATTCATCGCGGTACATGGTGCGCACTTTTTCCCATTTGCCATCCATGATCAACGAGTCCAAAGCAAAACTGGATTGACGTAATTGCTCATTTTCATCGCTGGCATTTTGCACGGCCTGTTTGAGCGGAGGGAATTGTTCGGCATAGCGTTGGTAGATTGTGCCGTTACGAAACTCTTCGAGTGGCGTGTCTTCGAGTTCTTCAAAAAGCAGTTCGCCGATGGAACTTTGTACGAAAATCATGTTGGTGATTTTAAGCGCCCAGTAAATCTGGGTGCGTTTCAGTTTGTTCAGCTCCTGCGTGAGACCTTCATGGCGGGGCTGCCAGGTTTCGCTGATCTTTTGTGCGTTGGTTTCGATCTGCGTCTGAAGTTGTTCCAGGGTGTTGATGAGGTCCGTTGTCTGGGGGAATTGTTTGGTCAGCTCGACACGTTCCCGGCTGGATAACCAGAGTTTAAGGGGGTCTTGTTGGTCGCCGAACAAGTGTACTTCATCTTTGTTGCGCAGGAAGGATTCTTCCATACTCAACAGGCTGTTTTTGACATCAGATTCACACCGTTCCAGTTGGTTGAGCCAGTGGTTGATCTGGCCGGTCTGTTGTTGGATGCTGGTTGCTGAATCCAGGGCGTTGTTAACGTGTGCGTTGGCTTGCTCAATATCGCTGATGGAGTAGATCGTGGCACTGCTCATGATGACAACCAGCAGTAAGACGGCCGCAAAGCCGGCAGTCAGTCGCCAGCCGATAGCCAGTCTGGACAAAGAGCGGAAAAGCAGTTTGAAGCCCGATAGTATGGCCATGTTGAGATCCTTTGCCGTGTTTTAATGTTTGCGTTTTTTTGCATAAGAATGGTTTAGACGCTTCCGTAATACCGCCGCAATGTTAGGAAGGGATTTAGGGGAGGTCAGGATCGGATGGTGGGATAGTGAGTTTAATTTAATCGCAGTCGTTTTTTAATTGGCAGATGGCTTGCATGATTAATTTATCTGTTAGACAGGCTGAGACGGCTTCCTGTCTAACATGCTGAAATCAGATGTTATTACTGCAATCTGTTGTGACCTTTAAACACTGCTTTTTATTAAAAAACCGCGAATCCAATAAAGCTCTCGCCATATCACGTGGTGATTAGGCAGAATTGGTTTTTTGTGACGGGATGCACGTTTTTATGGCGGAGTTGGCAAATTTTCTGGTGATTGGTGGCGCATTGGTGCTGCTGTTGGCGTTGTTTCCTGTTAATCAGTTGCGCAGACGTCTTCCCTATAGCTCATGTCGTATTGCGTGGATGTTCCTTTCTGTTTTGGTGTGCCTGTTTTTTTCGGGGTATGCCCTTTATGCCCTGCTGTTTTGGAACGAGGCACAGCAATGGCATGATCTTGTCGTGCCGGTGATCTTCTTTTTCGGGGCTATTTTTGTCCTGACTGTCTGTCTGCTTTCCGCGCGCACCGCCGATGATGTCACCCGGCTGTGTCATTTGGAATACGAAAACATTCTTGACCCGCTGCTGGGAATTTACAATCGCCGCCATATGGATCGGTGTCTGCGCAGCGAGGCCGATAAAACCCGCCGTTATGCTCTTGATCTGTCGGTGCTTTTGATCGACGTCGATTTCTTTAAAAAGGTTAACGATACCTATGGCCATCTGGTTGGCGACCGGGTCTTGCTGGCCCTGGCGCAGATGATCAAAGGTAGCGTGCGCGATTTTGATATGGTCTTTCGCTATGGCGGTGAGGAGATCATGGTGTTGCTGCCCTATACCAATTCGAGTGGTGCACAAACTCTGGGAAGCCGCTTGTGTCAGTGGGTGAGTGAACGCAGTCTTCTCGAGGAGGTGCATCAGGGCCAGCCGGTGAATGTTCAAGTGACCATCAGTATCGGTGTGAGCACATTTGATCCTGCGGTGGAAGATGAGGGTGAGATGGTGGCACGGGCTGACATGGCCTTGTACCGTGCAAAAAAGAATGGACGTAATCGGGTTGAGGTTGCTGATTGTGCCCAAGGTGAGACGTTTAAAAACGAGTGATGCCGCCGAGGCAGGGTAAGCGACGATGATTAAACTGAAAATATTCGGTATGGGGCTGGTGGTGTTGAGTTTGGCGCTGATGGTGTTGAGCTATTACCATTACACCGAGAATACCCGTCAGATTCTTGCTCACGTGGACCAGCGCTTGCTGGATGGTGCCACGGCCCTGCGCTACTCCGTTGGCGATGCGTTGCACGATCGCTATCTGCACGCCAATGACCCCGGGCTAACTGAACAGAGTGCTCTCTTTTCCCATCGTTTAACCCATCTGAGTCGTGATCTGGGTCTGTGCAGCCTTGCCACGCTTGTTCGTCGCGACGGTACGGTCTACCTGACGTCATCAAGCTTGACCGACCATGAAGTGACGTCGGGAGAGTTTTCCAACTATTTCAAAGTTTACCCTCAATTAGCCAAGCCGGTTCTCGCTGCATTTGAAGACGGACAGCCTCATTATGTTGCTGCTGATCAGGCGGCAACTCATAGCCGCACCCTTGTGCTACCCTGCCAGACCTCGCAGGGCTTTACCTATCTTGCTGTTGCGAGTGTTGATGCCTTTGTGGTTGATCGGGCGCTGGCGGAATCGTTAAATCGTGCCCTTATTGAAGGGGTGGTGTTGTTGCTGGTGTGTGTGCCGGTGGCGCTGGTCTTTGTCTGGCCGCTGAGTCGTCGGTTGTTTACCGATGAATTAACCGGGCTTGGTAACCGTTTGTGTCTAAAGCGTGATCTGTTGCGTTGCCGCTTTCCCCAATTGACTCTCGTCAATATCGATGGATTCAAGGATATTAACAATTTTTATGGCGGCCAGATCGGCGATAAACTGCTGGTGCGGGTTGGGGATTACCTGAGTAAGTTGGTGCCGTCACAAACCCGTATCTATCGGATCTCCGGCGATGAGTACGCCCTGATGTGTGACACCTCGCCGCGTTGCGTCTCGGTGGAATACCTGATGGAGCGCATCAATGAACAGCGCTTTGTCATCGGCGACAGTGAATTTCGTCTGTCGTTGACGGCTGGAGTGGCTCAAGGACCGCATAAATTGCTGGAGCGGGCCGACCTGGCTCTCAAAGAAGCCAAGCGGATTTTCCGTCCTTATGTGCACTATTCGCCGGACCTGCACAGCAGTCAGTCGAGTCACGCCAACCTGTTGTGGACTTCGAAGATCAAGGAAGGGGTGGAAAACAACCGGTTTTGTGCCTATTTCCAACCGATCTATGACAACAATAGTCAGAAGATCAGTCACTATGAATCACTGATTCGTCTGGTGGAGCGTGACGGTACCATTGTCGGGCCGGATTTTTTCATGGAAGCTGCACGCAAATCACGGGTGTCCAGCTATCTGACCACGTTTATGATCGACCAGGCTCTGAACTGTATTGAAGAACACGATGTCGGTTGTACGGTCAATTTGTCGATTGATGATATTGTCGATCACGAAAGCCGCCAGACCATCATTGAACATATTCGCAAAAAGACCGCACGCGAACGGTTGATTTTTGAGATCATCGAATCTCAAGGGGTTGAGAATTATCAGGTGATCAAGTCGTTTATCGATCAGGTGCATATTTACGGCATCAAAGTCGCTGTCGATGATTTCGGCACCGGCTATTCCAATTTTGACCATATCTCCCAACTCGATGTTGACTTCCTTAAGATCGATGGCGGACTGATCGGCCAGCTCAACGACTCGGATCGTGCACAGACTATTATCGAAGCCATAGTCCACTTTGCCCGCGAGCTGGGGATTGCCACCATTGCCGAATATGTTGCCAGTGAAGAGTTGCAGCAGCGGGTGGTGGATTTGGGGATCGATTATTCCCAGGGCTATCTGTGGGGGCGGCCCCAGGCCCAGGTTCAAGAGAAAACCCTCCTTCCCTGACCGCCTGCTCGTGTACTGTCTGGTGTTCCGAAAGCGATTGCAACAGGCCCTGTTCTCTGAAGATGACAGGGCCTGTTTTTCGTTAAAGACGACAAAACTGACTGATTTTACGTCCGTGGGCGCTATCAACGTGGCGTTGCCTCATCGGGTGTTGAGATGGAAACACGTTTGCCGTGTTCGTGAGCAGATCCTGTCACGAAGACAATGTGTTAACAAAACTTTACACGATATACACAGCTCTTAACCTCTGGTTTACCTTGAAGCTGCTAGAGTTTTCACATCAACCACGACAGACCGGATGTCTGTCCAACCTAAGGAGTGAATGATGAAAACAAAATTGACCGTCATGTTATGTGCAGCAGTGATGCTGGTCGCCAGTCAGGCAGCGTGGGCGCAACCCGGGCCGTGGAACGGACCACAGGGATTTGCGGGAAAAGGGAGAGGACTGTGTGTGGGAACAGGTATGGGGAACGGCATGGGAATGGGAATGGGCCCAGGTATGGGCATGGGTAGGATGGCTTGTAATCAGGGGCAGATGTTCCCCCCGAATCTGTTGCCGATGATGACCGTCGCCCTTGAACTCAACGCAGCCCAGATTGAAAAAATTTCCAGTCTTGAGCAAGAGCTGCGTAACACTTTTCAGCAGCAATACGATCTGAGGTCTGAGCAACGGGCATTGATGATGCCTGCAGCCCAGACCGGGGCCTTTAGTGGCGAAGGGTTGCGTCAGGGGCTTGATGCCGTGATGAAGCAGAAAGTCGATCTGCTGGTCAAGCGGGCAGAGTTGCGGGATGAAATGGCGCAGGTGCTTACCGCCGAACAGCGTGAAAAATGCCAGTCGATCATGGCGAGTATCATGCCGCCGGGACCGCGCCGAGGCGGGTTCTATGACGACACCAGACCCCGTCGTGGTTTTGGCGGTCGCCGATAAAACCGTTTTGACGATGAGCCGAGCGCTGAGCTCGGATCATCGCTTTTTTCTTTAAATTGTTGCATTTTGTCAGCCTGCAGGAGAAGAAACAACACCCGGTTTACTTCTTTTGCAGGTTTGTTGTTGTTTGTGGCGATTGCTGATATTGATAGAAGTTAAAATCAGTGGTGATACAAAAAAACAACAAAGTGTGACAATCAACACGTCGAAGAGACTGACGCTGCGTGTGCCTCTGGTGCAGATGGACCGACACCCATGGATGGGTTGGAATAATAACCTTATGAAAGAATGAATGGGATGGTGTTATGGCTTTTTCGATGGAATCAGAACGGGTGGTGTTGGTATTGACGGATGACGCTCAAAATTGCGATGGAACGGTGACCTGCCTGAGTGAGGATGGATTTTCTCCTGCGGTGTACCACAATGCCGAAGAGATTCTCGGGGTGTGTGAGGAACTGGTCCCGGAGTTGGTTGTCATAGATGTTGCCGAATCCTCTCTGGATGTGGCGAGCAGTTGCCGTTTTTTACGTGAACAGTATACAGGGCCCTTGGTCGTCCTGGCCGAACATGCCGATGAGATGTTTCAGGTTCTCGGTCTGGAGATGGGCGCGGATGATTTTGTTGTCAAACCGATCAGTGCCACATTGTTGCGTGCCCGAATTCGTGCCGTCTTGCGTCGGCGTCAACTGGCGGAAACCGGTGAAGACGCCACCATCACCTTGGGCAGTCTGGAGGTGGATTCAGGCCGTCGTGAAGTGTCGTGTGGTGGGAAAAGTGTTGATTTAACCTCCAAAGAATTTGACCTGTTGTGGTATCTGGCGCGCCATGCTCGCACGGTTCTGAGTCGTGACCAGATTTATGAAGCTCTGTTCGGCCTTGAATATAACGGTGTGGATCGTTCCGTGGATATCTATATCTCCCGTTTGCGCAATAAGCTCGGTGAAGATCCTTCACGACCACAATTGCTGAAAACCGTTCGCGGGGTTGGTTACCTGCTCGGTGGTTAACCCCCCTCGGTTCTCTCCATAATCCCTTTGGCGGTGTATCCGTCGGAGTGGAGTCCTTTGTGATTTTAAAAGCGCTGTCTTTGGACGGCGCTTTTTTTGTTTGCTGTGTAGCCTTGTGTATTTTGCATCTACAAAACAGCGGATAAACCCATCCTTAAGCGGTAAAAACTCAAACAAAACAGCTATATAAAGCGCTCGGCAATCTTTCGAAGAGAAGAGGGCAGCACGGTCGTGTGTCACGGCAACTGTCTTGAGCGAAGAGAGATCACTGTCAGCCAGATCGGTCATTGTTGTGTTAGTGCGCGGCATATCAGACGGATGGTCGCGAAATTGGCTTCGTGAAAACTATTTTGCCTGATCACGCCTTGGAGTGTGGCATCGGGAGCCCAGGGAGGGGCGACTAGAGCTGTGCCTGAAGCCTGCGCGCAGTTTTGACCGTAAGTGCCTTGAGTGTAAGACGCTTGCTTCGGTTGGACAACCTGGGATGGGTTGGACAACCACAGCTTATCCCTTTGGCGCGGGGAGATTTCCCCGCAGGAGAGTGAACGATGTCTGTAACGTCGACAACAGAAACCAGTCAATCCAGCAGCCCCACCTATGCTACCGCGTCCAGTAAAGCCCTCGGCGAAGCAGATTTTCTCGAGTTGCTGGTGGCGCAACTGGAGAACCAGGACCCATTGGAACCGCAAAGCAACACTGAGTTTATTGCTCAGTTAGCGACCTTCAGTTCTCTTGAACAGCAAACCATGACCAACAACAAACTCGATTCCGTGATCTCCGCGACAGCCGATATGCAGCAGTTGGCGGGTATCGACATGCTCGGCAAAACCGTGGTTGCGCAAAGCGACAATTTTTATCTCAACGGTGACCAGGTGGAGATCGGTATGTATCTGCCGGAAGACGCCACCTCAGTCACTGTCAATATCCTTGATGAAGACGAAAGCGTCGTCGCCACCATCGACAGTTCGGATCTCAGTGCCGGAGACAATTTTCTCGACTGGGACGGCACCGACATGGACGGCAATCCTCTTCCTGAAGGGGAATACAGCTTGTCGGTTGAAGCCTATAACTCAGACGGCGAGATCGACAATGTGTTGCCGCTGATCAAAACCACGGTTGATGAAGTGGCCATGACCGGCTCCGGCAGCGTCTTGAGTACCGATGCCGGTGAAATCCTGCTGTCTTCCATCTATTCGGTTGCGAACAACTGATGGCAACGCCGGCAGTAAGACACGCGGCCAAGGATGTCGGCACGATCCGTTTTTCCGCGCATTCCCGCCAACGGATGCTCAAACGGGGGGTGCAGTTTAGCGCGGGGCAACTCGCACGGATTGAAGAGGCACTCATCACCCTGCAACACAAAGGCAGTCGCACCTCCGTGGTGATGGTGGATGGCGCGGCTCTGGTGGTCAGTGTGCCTCAGGCGACAGTGGTCACCGTTGTGGATCAGGCCGGATTGCGTGACCAGGTGTTTACCAATATCGACAGTGCGGTTTTTGCCTAACTTATTTTAACACCGTGCCGTCACACGGCACCGGGGAGGACGTCATGGGACTTACCAGTACCTTATATAGCGGGATCAGTGGATTGCAGACCAATGCCGAGGCTATGAGTGTCACCGGCAACAATATCTCCAACAGCAACACCATTGGCTACAAGTCAAGCTCAACAGTATTTTCCGACATGCTTTCAGCAACGATCTCTACCACCGGTACCAGTGTCAATCAGGTTGGTCGTGGTTCCGAATTGACGACGGTGCGCAGCAATTTCAGTCAGGGATCGTTTCAGAGTACCTCCAGCGATACGGATCTGGCCGTTGAAGGCGCGGGTTTTTTCATGCTTAGCGCTGCAGGGACTGATGAAGTCGTGTATACCCGCAACGGTGCATTTCACTTTGATCCGGGTGGTTATCTGGTCAATGCCGACGGCTATCGGGTTCAAGGCCAACTGTTTGATGCGGACGGCACTCCGGGAGGGGGCGACCCGGTGGATATTAAGGTCGATCTGACCAGCCAGGTCCCAGCCCTGCAGACGTCCAATATTGTGCTTACGACCAACCTCAACTCTGGTACCGAGGAGATCCCGGGCGGTTTTGATCTCAGCGACCCTTCGGAAAGCTCCAACTATTCCACGTCGACACCGATCTATGATGCCCTGGGTGAGACGCATCTGGCCACCACCTATTTTACCAAAACCGGCGACCAGACCTGGGAATGGAACACCGTAGTCGACAGTGCTGATCTCGATCCGTCCGTGGCCAGCAGTGAAGAGTCGACGGTGATCGGTACCGGCACGTTAACCTTTGATGATGACGGTCAACTGATTGGTACCAGCGGCTTTGATCTCGATGAAACCACGTTGATGTGGGCCAGTGGTGCCGATCCAACCCAGAGCATTGCCATTGAATTTGATACCACCCAATTTGGCCGTACATCAACGGTGTATTCCCAGGATCAAGATGGCTATGCGGCGGGTGAAGTTGTCGAAACTTCGATCAACAGTGACGGGGTGGTCAGTGTCAGCTATTCAAACGGCGAGACACGCGATATCGCGACCCTTACTCTGGCGACTTTCACCAATCCCGGCGGGCTGGTCAAAGAAGGGAACAGTCTCTATTCGGCCAGTCGTTATTCCGGTAATCCGCAGATCGGCACTCCCGGTGCGTCACAGGGGATTATTTATACCAACTCCCTGGAGCTGTCTAATGTTGACCTGTCGCAGGAATTTGTCGACATGATCACGATCCAGAATGGTTATTCGGCCAACTCGAAGGTGATTACCACGACGGACGAGATGCTGCAGGAAGTGATCAACCTGATTCGTTAATCGGATAAAAGGATAAGACCATGGGCTGTGAGCTGAATAATCGTCTGGAAGAGTTGAAAGCATTGTTGCAGCGCGAACGCGATTGCGCCATCCGTCTCGATATGGAGGAGCTGAGGCAACTGTTACAGGAGAAAATGTCGTTGCTGACACATATCAATAAGTTGCCCGTTGAAGACAATCCACAGCGCTTGAAACTGTTACAGCAGATCGCCCATGAGAATCGACGTAATGCGCGGTTGTTTGAGAGTGCCGGCACACGAGTGCAGCGCTGTCTCTCTTTTTATTTCAAGCCGCGTTATCCGCAATACGGCAGCGATGGTCACGTCAGCCCCAAAAACGGGTTGCGGCCTCTACTGTCAGGGAGGGTGTAGTTATGGCTGGACTGATTGGCGCATTAAATACCGGCAAGACCGGCCTGATGGTGAGTCAGAAAGGGATTGAAGTCACCGGGAACAACCTGACCAATGCCAGCACCGAAGGCTATTCACGTCAGGTCTTGAAGGTGTCGAGCTCTCCGGCTCTCGAACACAACGGCATTATTGTCGGTCACGGTGCCGTGGTCACGGCCATCGCCCGCCAGGAGTCGGTGTTTGTCACCAAGCAGCTGATTAACAAGTCGGGCGACTATGGCGAACAGGCTGCCATGGCCGAGCCGCTAGGAGAACTGGAACGAATCGCTGGGATCTCCGACGACAACCTGGTTGCGGATATCAATGCCTATTTTGAAGCGTGGCAGGCGTTGAGCAATGAGCCGTCCGGCACGGTTGAACGTCAGGAAGTGATCCAGATGGGGAAAAACATCGCCAAAACTTTTGCCTCCATGGATGCCGATCTCAATGAATTGACGGAAAACATCAATGTTTCCATTGCGGCGGAAGTGGACACCATCAACCAGATGGCCGACCAGATTGCCAGCCTCAATCTGCGCATCGTCTCAACCGAAGCCGGTGGCACCTCGGCCAACGGCTTGCGCGATGACCGCGACCAATTGTTGCAGGAGCTCTCCGAGCTGGTCGGCATCAATACCTATGAAGGTGGCAGCGGCATGGTTTCGGTGCAGCTCAGTTCCGGGTTGCCGCTGGTCGAAGGCGGCATTGCCAGCAGCATGAGTTCCAGTCGGGTTGATGGTTTGACCACTCTGAGCCTGGATATGGGCGCGACCACCGTTGAATTGGGACTGGATGATTTCGGCGGCGAAATCAAAGGCCTCATGTCGGTGCGCGATAACGAGATTCCGCAGGTCCGCGACAGCCTTGACCGTCTGGCCTACACCTTGGCCAACGAGGTTAATGCCGTCCACGAGGCCGGGGTGGATCTTGACGGCAATCCCGGAGTGAGTTTCTTCAGCTACAGCACCTCGACGGCGGCAGATGCCGAAGCCTGGACCGGTGCCGCGGCCACGTTGGCCGTGGCCATTACGCAAACCGATCAGGTCGCGGCAGGAGCAACTTCCTCCTCCGGAGACAACACCAATACTCTGGCGATGGTTGCCCTGCAGGATGCTGAAGTGGTTGACGGCAGCACCTTCAATGAGTTTTACAGCCAGATCGCCTCCAAGGTTGGACTGGCCGTTGACCAGAACACGTATGAGCTGGAGACGGCGCAAGATGCTCTGGTCCAGGTGCAGAACATGCGCGATAGCGCCGTTGGCGTGTCCACCGACGAAGAATTGTTGCTGTTGACCCAGTATCAGACCGGTTACAGGGCCGCCGCCCAATATATCAACGCGATTAACGAAATGCTCGACACGATGCTGACCATGGGAGCCTGATTATGATGCGTACGACGACAACCAGTGTTTATCGCAGCATGCAGCTGAATATCGCCAGAGCCGAAGACGAGCTGAACCGGCTCTATATGCACACCGAAAAAAGAGTTAACGTCGCCTCCGATGATCCGTCTGCGGTGCGTGCCATTGAAAACGCCCGTAGTCAGATGACCATGAGCGACCGCTATATTGAAAATATTGAGACGGTTCAGGACGGCATGGACATTGTTGACGGTTATCTCGACACCGTTGAAAATATTATGCAGCGTATTCAGGAGATCACCACCGCGGCAATTAACTCGTCCCTGTCCGATGCCGACGCGGTAACGTACGCGGATGAAGTGGCAACGTTAAAAGAGCAGCTTGTTGATGTCGCCAATACCCAGGTCAACGGCAAATACCTGTTTGCCGGGTTTACCGACGATACCCAGCCGTTTAGCGTCGATGCGGTCAGCGGTGATGTGAGCTATGACGGCACCACGGATATCAAGTATGTTGAAGTGGGGCCCGGAGAAACCGTGCAGAGCAATCTGACCGGCGATGTGCTGTTCACCGACCCGGTTGACGTTTTTGCCGTGTTTGACGATCTCGAAGCCAACCTGCGTGCCGGTGACGTGGCTGCCCTGCAGGTGTCGCTGGACGCGATTGAACCGGCCACCGACCAGATCCGTACCCAGCGCAGCCTGATGGGCAATGACAACGCCCGCCTGGAAGACAACAGGGCGATGCTTGAAGAGGTCAAGCTGCAGATGAAAACCACCTTGTCACGTTATGAAGATGCCGACATGATTGAAGTGTTCAGCGACATGACCCAGGCGGAGACAGCCCTGGAAGCGGCGCTGGCGGTCAGTTCCAGGCTCAACAGTCTGAGTTTACTCGATTATATGTAATGCCTGCGCCGTGCAGCACGAGCGACTTTTTCCGACACTTTTTACCCCACCTCGCCAAACCGGCAGGTGGTTGAAAAGCGGTCTGCAAGAGGGACGTCGCATGGTCTGCTTTCGCGGTTGAAGCTGGCGGCATAAAATTTTAAGACGGCGAAAAATACAGCGGATTTGTCCATATGCAAGAAGAAATCTGGTATGGTTTATCACGTGGAGCACAGCCTTTTGACCCTGTCAGGCTGATGAAAAACAGACTGTGGAGTCCATAGACCGGTGATCAAAATCAAGGACAGGTTTTCAGGTTCTTGATTTTTTGAGCAAGACGCAAATCGCCTTTTCGGCTTGCGTCGTTGGGAAATCCCCGGACGGGACTTTTTCAACATCCTGCCATAACACATCAATTTTGCGCCGTCCGGCCACAGGCCACAGGCCACAAGCATGCGGAGAAGACCATGAAAATCCAGACCATCGGCCGCCCCCAAGGGACGAATCAACACGTTCAGTCCGCAAAGAGTTCAAAAGACGCCTCCAGCTCAGAGTCTTTTGAGTCAATTCTGAGCTCTAAAACGGCAAAGTCTCCTGCCGATTCAAAGGGATTAAATGAGCAGCAACGACAGGTGGATTTTACAAACATGACACGCCAAGAGATGGTTGATTGGATGAATCGCCAAATCCGCAACGGTCGCATCTCGCTGGATGAGACCAGCTCCCTTTTGTCGATGACAATGAAAGTTTCGGTAGCGACAGGTCAGCCTGTTGATATGGCAACAGACCATGAGCACATCGATTTTATAGAAAGGGCCAGTCAGGGCATTGAATGGGCACGGTCGCACAGCGATCAGCAACTGGCCGAAAGGCTGCAAGCAGCCATAGAGCTTATGCAGCGATTCCAAGGTAAAACGACTGAAGAGCAAACGCAGGCAGGGTAAAGATCCGGGTCCGCGCGCTGTCGGCAAACTTCGCCGCAGTTGAAGCGATGGGGTGGCTGTGAAGACGCCTCTCCCTGGTGGGTCTGAAACATCAAGACATGACTCAATCGCCGGTGGATGCTGCGAAAAAATACGGGCGGACAGTGCTGGGGATGGGGAGACTGCCCGCCCATTTCATAGTGACATGCCTAGCCCTGATGGCGGGCCAGATCCCAAATTGATTCCGCGAGAGTCGGATGGGCATGCACCACCTCTTTGAGAACGCCGAGGCTGATATCCTGACTGATCGTCAGGGCCAGTTCGTGGATCAGCTCTGTGGCGTGCTCACCGATGATGGTCGCTCCGCAAATGGTGTTGCTGTCGTTATCTACCAACAGCTTGATATGGCCCTCCAGACGTTGATCGACCAGGGCCTTGGCACTTTCACCGAACGGTTGAAACAAAGCTCGATAGCTGTCTTCCGGCAATTCCCGTTCGGTCAGGCCAACGGCGGCCACTTGGGGGAAAGAGTATACGACGCGGGGGATGGTCGCAGTATTCAGTGTTTTGTTATTGCCGAGCAGGTTGGCGGCGACAATGTCACTTTCCAGCATTGCGGAATGGGCCAGCATCATGGTGTTGATAACGTCACCGGCTGCGTAGATATGGGGCTGGCTGGTTTGCAGTTGATCGTTGACGCAGATGGTCTCACCATCACAGTCAATCCCTGCGGCGGCCAGGTCTAACCAGTCGGTGTTTGGCTTTCTGCCGACTGCCACCAGCATTTGGTCGGCCACCAGTGGTTGGTCATTGCCTTGTAAAACCAATTCTACCTGAGTATCCGTTTTATTGACACGGACAATGGTTTTTCCTGTTAACACGCGAATATCGCGTTGTTCCAGACAGGTCTGCAGCGTCTCTCCTGTATCGCGGTCTTCGCGCGGCAGTAGATGTTCGGCGCTTTCAATCAAAGTCACGTCAGAACCGAAGGCCTGAAACATACTGGCAAATTCACAACCAATGGCACCGCCGCCGATGATCAGTAACCGTTCGGGCAGGCGGGTCTGTTGTAGCATTTGATTGCTGTTCAGGATCAGTGCACCATCGATTGGAATCTCGTCCAATTCTCTTGGGCGGGATCCGGTGGCGATAACGATCTTTTCAGCCTGAAGCTCGACGTGCCCGTCAGGGCCATCGACCGCAATCCGTGTGGGGGAAACAAACGAGCCATGACCGGGTTGAATGTGCAAGCCGCTCTGCAGGGCCATTTGCTGCAGCCGGTTGTTCAGTGTCTTAAGATGGTCGTTTTTGCGCATCACGGTGCAATGGAGGTCCAGCGGAGCCGCTGTTGCTTCGATGCCGTATTCTTCGGCCTGTTTGATGGTCTGGTACACCTCGGCGGTTTTCAGCATGGATTTTGTTGCCATGCACCCTTCATGGAGGCAGGTGCCGCCGAGTCGTTGGGGCCCTTGTTCGACCATGCACACCTTTTTACCGCTCATGGCCAGTTTTAATGCACTCATAACCCCTGCGGGGCCTCCTCCGAGGACGACAACATCCCAGACTTTCTCCATGCGCTAATCTCCGTGGTGTGAATTGAACAGCAAAAGACTCATTGCTGTGACGGGGTGTTTACTGGTAAAACAAAACGGGCGTTCTTACGATAAAAAACCTTCGAAAATCTGACAAGTAGGCACTTTTTGCTACCGACTTTCCTCATGGAAAGTAGAAAGATGAAACGATATGGCGATTGAGAATGTGGCGACGACATTGAGTGTCATGGGAGGAAAATGGAAGCCGCTTATTTTATGTCAGCTATTTAAGAAACCGCGCCGTTTTACCGAACTGCAAACCATTCCCGGTGTGACGCCAAAAGTACTGACGCAGCAACTTCGCGAGTTGGAGCAGGAGGGATTGGTCCGACGAATTATTGTCCAGGTGGTGCCGACCCATGTGGAATATCGGATGACCGACTACGGTGAAACCTTATGTCCCGTGTTGAGAGCCATGGGCCAATGGGGTGAAAAACATGAGCAGCGTCGCGCACAGCACAAAACGGATCACCCGATGGGGGAATCCGCCTGACGTTCAAGCGCTAGCGAAATCGCAGAGATAAAAAACGGCCTTACCGATGGGGAAAGGCCGTTTTTTTTGTCGCCTATGGTTGTGAGGATCAGGAGAGCTTGAGTCGTGCCGGGCTTCCCCACTCGCCGGAAGGCTCTGATGAATCATCCTGGTGGGACACTTGCGGTAACGACAGGTGTTTTTGCGTGACGTTTTTGAGTTTGAATTGTTTGAGCATCTCCTGCATCTGGCTTGCTTGTCCCGACAGCTCCTCTGAGGCGGCAGCACTCTGTTCGGCGCTGGCGGTATTTTGTTGAGTAACCTGATCAATCTGGCTGATGCCGATGTTGATCTGGTTAACCCCTTCAGCCTGTTCTTTGCTGGCGATGGTAATTTCAGAAATCAGATCTGAAACTTTACCGATTTCGCTGACAATCTCTGTCAACGCTTCAGCGGTTTGCTCGGCAATGGCACTGCCATTGGTGGTTTTGGCGACTGAACTTTCAATTAACTCAGCCGTTTCCTGAGCAGCTTTGGCGCTGCGTGCCGCCAGGTTGCGAACTTCTTCAGCGACGACGGCAAATCCTTTGCCGTGTTGACCTGCGCGGGCTGCTTCAACCGCGGCATTGAGAGCCAGAAGGTTGGTTTGAAAGGCAATTTCATCGATGGTTTTGATGATTTTGGAGATGTTCTGGCTCGAGTCGTTAATCTCCGTCATCGCGATGACCATGTTGCTCATCTGCTGGTTGCCTCTTTCGGCCGATCGTTTGGCACTGTCTGCCAAGGCGTTGGCCTGTCCGGAATGTTCGGCATTAGTTGCGGTTTGTGCCGCGAGTTCATTGAGCGACGAGGAAACCTCTTCCAGGGAACTGGCGGATTCCGTTGCCCCTTGTGACAGGGCCTGGCTGGCATCAGCAATTTCATTGGCTGCCGAGGAGATCTGACCGCTCGCTGTTTGAACCTGCCCCAAGCTGTCGTTGAGCCCTGCCACCATTTTTTGCAGCGCCAGACCGAGTTGGTCTTGCGGCGATGCCAGCGTGACATCAACATCGAGATTGCCCTCTGCAATCTGTTCGGCTGCCGTTGCGTTTTGCGCCAGGCTTTCAGCCATATCGTTCAGAGCTTGGGTCATCTGGCCGATTTCATCATGCTGTTCAATGGCCAGTCGTTCGCTGAAATCGCCACGGGCGATTTTTTTTGCCAGCCCGATGCCGGCAATGATCGGCTTTGTGAGGGTACGTACAAGTATCACGGTGGCGATGAATCCCACGACCACGGACAAAATCACCAACGTGACGATGAGTGTCACGGCATGTTGATTTTTATCTTGTAATTCTGGCCCCAGAGTGTCCTGCTCTTTTTTGATATCCAGTTTGACCTGTTCAATCATGTGGGCGATCTCCGGTCCGATCACATCGAGTTTTTCATGGATCAGGGTGTTGCGTGCGCCGATGATTGTGACTACCTCATCAAATGCCTGTTGGTAGGCTTTTTTATCTCGAATCACGTTGTCAAGCAGCTCACGGCGTTGAGGATTTTGTAGTTCTCGATCAAGCTCTTCCAGCATGGTGCTCATTTCGGAGAACTCTTTTTTCACGTGCTCAATCTCACTTTGATTATTGGTGTCCAGGAACTCTTCGGCGTAGAAGGTTGCCAACAGGAAGTTTCGCAACACCAGGGCTGCTCCATAGGCGGCGGTTATGTCATCGTCTCGTTTTGCCGAGGTGAGAATCGCTGTCAGGTCTTGTTCAATAGCCGGAGCCCGGCCAGCCATGACGTTATGGACCAGATTGTTGCGTTTGTGAATATAGTCAACCACGGCGTGAAACGCTTTGTTGTAGCTTTGCAGTTCATCATCGATCCGGTCGATGAGTTCGGCACGTTGCGGTACTTGGATCTCTTTTTGCGCGGAGGCCATGAACGTAGCGGTTTTTTGCCAGTATTTTTCGTAGTCTGAAAAATCTTCTTCGCTGGCCGTAATGATATAGTCCTTCACATTCATGCGAACCATCAGCAAGTTGGCTTGAACCCGTCCTGCCAGATTGGTATCGCGGGCCATGGCTCGATATTCCTGGAATCCCCGTGATGATGTGTCGAGGGTAGAATAGGAGATGCCGCCGACCATCATGAGTAGAATAAGAATGGCGCCAAAACCGGCTGAAAGTTTCTTAGCGAGACTGAGATTCTTAAGCATGATTTTTCCTTCCGAAGTGCACTCATTTGTTTTATGTTATAATTAAACATGCTCCCGTATCATTAAGCAGTCAAGTTAGAATTTTTTGTTGCTAAGGGGTTGTTTTTTCTTTGAAAATGACAATTTTCAAAGAGCCTGAAGTCGGTTTTTGTCGTCTGTTCGCTACGTGGTATTTGCTGCGCCTTGTGTTTGCCTGTCCTTTAAGAGTTTGAAAGCTGAAATATTTTGTAAAATCAGCATGATAGGATTTTTAGTGCGGTGCTTTTGAACGGCCGGGCTGGCTTTTTTCTCGCTTGATTGTTTTTACTACGCAAATCGTGATTTGTTTGTGTTTGCTGGATCCTCTTTCATGTTTTTTGTCGGCCGTATTTTTTATCGAAGCGCTGCAAATTTTGGCTGTGGTTTGAAGATTCTGCTTGACCTGTTTCACTGTTTGGCTAAAATGCCAAATAGCCAAACAGTGAAAGGGAAGACATGATGGATCAGATCAAAAAAGAGCGGTTTGACGCTCGTGCGCGGATTTTGAAAGCGTTGGCGCATCCGACCCGGTTGTTTATTGTTGATCAGCTTGAGCAGCAAGAGCGCAGTGTCAACGAGCTGACCGCCATGGTTGGAGCCGATGTATCCACGGTGTCCAAGCATCTGTCGCAACTCAAGCAGGTCGGTATTGTCCGTGATGAAAAACGGGGTAACCACGTCTTCTACCACTTGGCGGTTCCCTGTGTGATGAACTTTTTTGACTGTGTCGAAGCGGTGATTGAAGAGCAGCACCTGCGGCATATGCGATTGGTAAACGGTGACGGCGATTAAAGAGCGGGATTTTCCCGAAGGAGATAGAGCAAAGAATGCAGTGGAATCGTGAATGGAAATCTGTGGCCCTGATTCTTGGGGTCTTTTTGGTGTGCTACTACTTGCCTGTTGAGGTGATCAGTGCATCGTTGTGGCCGACAAACCCGCTATGGGAAGCGTTGTATTTGGTCCGCTGGTATGCCCAGGAGCATGTGTTGCTGTGCCTGATGCCCGCCTTTTTGATCGCCGGTGCTGTCGGTGTGTTTGTCAGCCAGGCGTCGGTGATGAAATATCTCGGACCCAAAGCCAACAAAATCCTGGCTTACGGGGTGGCTTCGGTGTCGGGTACCGTGCTGGCCGTATGTTCCTGCACCATTCTACCGCTTTTTGCCGGTATCTATCGCATGGGTGCAGGGCTGGGGCCAGCCAGTGCTTTTCTTTATTCCGGACCGGCAATCAATGTTCTTGCCATTGTTCTCACGGCATCGGTGTTGGGGCCGGAGATGGGCATTGCCCGCGCCGTGGGGGCGGTGGTTTTCAGTCTGGTGATCGGGTTGCTGATGCATTTTTTCTTTCGTCGCGAAGAGATGGAAAAGGTGGCTGCTGCCGCTGCAATGCCTGAACCGGAGGTCGCGCGGCCGTTATGGCAGGTGGGCGTGTATTTTGTCAGCATGGTGGGCATTCTGGTGTTTGCCAACTGGGGTAAGCCGCAGCAGATGGAAGGCCTGTGGGCGACCATCTGGATGGAGAAATGGTTGATCGTCGGTGGCTTTGGCCTGTTGCTCGGTCAATGCCTGGTCTGGTGGTTCCGGGTCAAAGGGAGCGCCATCATGGGTGTTGGTATCCCGGTGGTCTTTCTGGCGATTCTGTTTCCGGAGCAACCTGTGATCGCTTTTGTTGCCGGACTGTTTGGCTTAAGTCTGATTCTCAATACTCGCACCGACAATGAGGAATTGCAGGAATGGTTTGATACTTCATGGGATTTTGCCAAGAAAATTTTACCCCTGTTGTTTTACGGAGTGCTGATTGCCGGTGCTCTGCTTGGTCGGCCCGACCATGAGGGATTGATTCCATCGCACTGGATTGCCTCGCTGGTCGGGGGCAATGGTCTTATGGCCAATGTCATGGCCTCGGTGTTGGGGGCGTTTATGTATTTTGCCACTTTGACTGAGGTGCCGATCCTTCAAGGACTGATCGGTGCCGGGATGGGTAAAGGTCCGGCGCTGGCTTTGTTGTTGGCTGGTCCGGCGCTGTCGCTGCCCAATATGCTGGTGATTCGCAGTGTTATGGGCACCAAGAAAACCGTGGTGTTTGTCTGTCTGGTTATTGTCATGGCGACACTGAGTGGTCTGTTTTACGGGGCCATGGTTTAAACCAATATGATGTGAAGGAGAAGATGTATGGTAACGATCCAAATTTTGGGAACAGGCTGTCAGAAATGTACTGAGCTGGCAAACAATGCCGAACAGGCTGCAACAAAATTGGGACTGGAGTACAGCTTAGAGAAAATCACCGATCTGAATCAGATTGTGACATTCGGTTGCATGACGACGCCGGGATTGGTGATTAATGGTCAATTGGTCAGCCAGGGGAAATTACTCAAAGCGGAACAGGTCCAATCGTTGTTAAAAAAATAAATTCAGCAACATAGAACACTATCAAAGGCCACTGCTCTTGCAGTGGCCTTTTTGCGTGGCTTTGCAGCTCTGGAGTGGTATGCAATTTGCTCATTTTTATAAGTAAAACAGGAAGACGCTCAGATGCTCCAAAACAGGACGTATCTTGTAAGTCTCTGATTTTTTTAGAAGCTTTATGCTTTGACCGTGAGCCGATTTTGTCTGTTTGCTGTCGGGAATGTCAGCGCGTGCTCAGATCGGGTTCCCAGAAGCTGCATCATCTCAACACAGACTGTTCCAAAATGCGACGGCATGCTTGTCGTCAAGGAGATGTGCCATGTCACAACCGGTTATGGATATCGTCAACGCGATTGTGTCCGAAGGCGAACACTTGCTCGAAGCTCAGCAGTATCGGCGTGCTCTGCCGTGTTTTATCGAGTCGGCCCGTTTGTGCCGCCAGATCAGTCAGGACGCCTACGTGCGACAGATGACGATTGTTGCCAGTCTTTATTTTGAACTGGATCAGATTGAGGAGTGCCTTGATGTGTATCGCTCCCTTTATGATGGGTTTGCCGCAGAGCAGAATCTGGCTGCCCAGGCACGGGTCCTCAATAACATGGGGTTGATTTATCGGCGCAATGGCCAGCACGATGCGGCGTTGGCGCATTATCAACGCGCTCGTGAGCTGTTTGAAATTCTCGACGATGTTTATCATATTGCCGAACAGTTTGAAAACATCGGCATGGTTTATCGCGATAAACAGGATTACCTGCTCGGTCTGAAAAACTATCACGATGCCCTGAAGTTGTTCACGTTACTAAACAATCGCGGAAAAATTGCCGACTTACATAGTAATGTTGCACAAATTACGGCGATTCAGGGAGATACAGATGCCGCCCTGCAATGGTACCAGGCGGCACTGGATTTGTATGAAGGCGTCAATGATGGGGAGAGATGCCAACATATCGTGCAACATGTTGAAAAATTGCGAGCTGTCGCCAGCTAGCAGGGGCTTAATTGCCACTTGCAGGGATTGGCAATGCGGATGACTGGTGACGAGGTTAAGGCCTGATGCCGGGAGAAACAACCGATGATGACACAGCCGACACAACTGATTGAACGGATCGTCAAGCGGGAACTGGAGATGTTTTTAACCATGCCTGCCCGCCATCAACGCCTTTGTCACGAAGATCCCGAAAGCTTCAAGCAGCATCGTCGTGCGCGCTTTATCTGTTGGTCATTACGTACTCTGGCCAGCTATCTGCAAGATCTTGATACCTCCCATAAAGCCGGAGTCAATCTGATGACGGTAAAATACGCCCACATGGAAAAGCTGATTCCCCGTCACAACGATACGGCTCTTATTGATGCTCTAGTCGCCGCGTTCTGTCACTGGGAGAAGGAGTGTGTTCAACGATATCCTCACTTCATGGCTCAAGGGCAAGCCCCGTTTGTCAATGGCGGGCAGTCGCAACTGGTTCCCTTTGAAAACAGTCTGCGCGGTGAACTGGAGAGTTATTCACTGCAGACTCTGAAGTTGCTGTGGCGCGATGTGCTGCGGCTGCAACAACGGGGGGACAATCTCTCGGAAAAGACCTATCAGTATCTTATTGAGCAATGGGGTCTCGACAGTATTGAACATCTTGAAGAGTTCATGGCCCGACATTCGGCCAGCATGTCGAGAAAAGTGGCCAGAGGTACCAACGAGACTCACGCTTCAACACATCGAGCGCCAGCCTTGAAAGTGCCGGTCCATTAGGCTTCTCCCCACCTCCAGTTAAAATCACGACATACCGTCTTCGTCTTTCAGCGCGCGACGGAGCCCAGTTTCCCTCTTTCGTATTCGCTTTTGAACGTACTGCAGTAGCTGCTTAAATTGTTAGTTATCGCTCACATTTGACATTGTCTTATATATATGTTTGATTAACTCGAGGTGTGTTCCCCCGGATCTGATGCATTTGATGGGAACCATGCTTGGAACGGTCAACATATTTCCGTTCTCAATCGGTTTTAAAACCGTCTCTTTTCGGTCTGGACTGTAGTCCCGACTGTCTATGCAGATCCCGTGTTGCTTCATGAAACGCAGCAAGGGATAACGCAACAATACTAATAGCGCCTGGTCGTGCTGGCTTTTTCTATCGTTTTGCGGGAATTCTGTCTCGTTGAAGGTCGTTTTGACCAGGAGTCATTTAATGGCTGCCGTCATGGTGAGCTGTTTATAAATGCGCTTGGAGAAAAAAGTCATGAGTCATTATGTTGACGAAAAAGACGCCCACGAGAAACAGCAACTCGCTGAAAAATTGAAAAAAGCCGAAAAAGAAGCACGCCGTAAAGCGATCGCCGAGCGTGAACGTTTTACCGGGCTGCAGATTCGGCCGACAGCATCCATCTATGACGATGCTGAGCGTAAGGAGCCCGGTGAAGACAACTGGGTTGGCTTCGGTTTTGACCTGCATCCGCAGGTGACGTTTATGTCGACGGCGGTTCTGATCGCGTTTATTCTGCTCACGATCATGTTTCGAGAGCAGGCAACGGAGCTGTTCAGCACGACAATGTCTTTCATAACAGTCACTTTTGGCTGGTTTTTGGTTCTGGCGGCAAATATTTTTATACTTGCCGCTTTGTTTTTTGCCTTCGGCCCGTTCGCTCATATCCGTATCGGTGGTAACAAGGCCAAGCCTGAATTTACCACGGCAGCCTGGTTTACCATGTTACTCAGTGCTGGCATGGGCATCGGTCTGATGTTCTGGAGTGTCGGCGAACCCATGTACCATTTCAGTTCGCCCTCGCCGATGTTCTCAGGGGTTGTCGGTGGTTCTCCAGAGGCGGCCCAGGCGGCCATGGGCATCACCTATTTCCATTGGGGGCTGCACCCCTGGGCCATTTACACTATTGTCGGCCTCGGACTGGCGTTTTTTGCCTACAATCGTGGCCTGCCTCTGACCATTCGCTCCATCTTCTACCCCATTCTCGGCAATCGAATTCACGGTTTTTGGGGTAATTTTATCGATATCCTCTCTGTTATCGCCACCCTGATGGGGCTGGCCACCTCCCTTGGCCTGGGAGTCAAGCAGGTTAACGCCGGTTTGAATTTCCTGTTCGGCATCAATGTCAGTGTCACGACCCAGGTGATTCTTATTGCCGTGATTACCTGCTTTGCCACGTTGTCGGTGGTGTCCGGTCTTGACGGTGGCGTCAAGCGCCTCAGCCAGTGGAATATGGGGTTGGCTGCTGCGTTAATGTTGTTTGTGCTGATCGCCGGACCAACGGTGTTTATCCTCAGTGGCTTTACTCAGAATCTGGGTTTTTATCTGCGCGAGCTTCCTGAACTGAGTTTGTGGACCGAGACGTTCCGCCAATCCAACTGGCAGGGCTCATGGACGGTTTTTTACTGGGCTTGGTGGATCTCCTGGTCGCCGTTTGTCGGTATGTTTATCGCCCGCATCTCTAAAGGGCGGACCGTACGTGAATTTGTGCTTGGTGTCATGCTGATTCCGACCTTGCTGTCGTTTGTGTGGATGGCGGTGTTTGGCGGCGCTGCCATTGAGATTCAGAGCAGTGGGGCTGCGGATATCATGTCTGCGGTTAAGGCCGATGTGTCAACGGCTATGTTTGTCATGTTTGAGCAGTTTCCCATGACCCATGTTTTGTCGTTTGTCGGTATTGTCCTGGTAACCGTCTTCTTTATCACCTCTTCGGACTCCGGTTCGCTGGTGGTCGATCATCTGACGTCTGGTGGTAAGCTTGATTCTCCGATACCGCAGCGCGTGTTCTGGGCGGTTATGGAGGGTGTGGTTGCTGCGGTGTTGTTGATCGGCGGAGGTCTGGTAACCTTGCAAACCGCAGCGGTGAGTACCGGGCTGCCGTTTGCCGTGGTGTTATTACTGATTATCTATGCGCTCTACATCGGCTTTTCCCAGGAGTTATTTGTGGAAAATGCGGTCAAAAAACGGTTGAGACGCGTGGAGGAAGATCATCGCCTGACCGTGGCCATTGAGCTGGCCAACAGTGATGATGAGTAGCGGTTTAAGCGCCGTGGCCGGGTCTTTTTCAAGACCCGATTGATTTTCCAAAAGTAGAGTACAGAGAAAAAGGGTGCTGCGTGCTTCCCTTTTTCTGTGTAGAGAGAGTTCGGGATTTTCCCGAGTTAACCTGAATGCGGCGGCAGGTCTCCACCTGTCAATGACTGATTCAGGTTCAAGCATGGAGCGGCACCCTGCCAGGGTGTTCCGACTCCGTCCCGCAGAGACCTCGTCAAGAACATCACTCCTGGTGGTTGTTTCATAGAGGTTTCGTCACTTGAGCAACGTCGATCACGATAGATCTGTCGTGACCGGTCGCGGGTTGCTCTGTTCGCAAAACAAGACAAAATATATGGCTCTTTGGTCCGTCCGATGCCGCCAGTTGTGCTGTGGAAGAGGTGTCTCTTTTTTCATGGTGTTGCTGACGTCGATAATGCAGGGATTGGTTTGCCTTGAGCCGCGAAAGGTTTACGCAATGGATGAAGTTAAAGTCCGGGTAGAAAATTTGTATAAGATCTTCGGCCCGCAACCGAAGAAAGTGATGTCTCTGGTTGAGCAGGGACTGACGAAGGAAGAGATCTTTGAGCGCACTGGTGCCACCGTGGGTGTGCAAAATGCTAGCTTTCACATCAATCGCGGCGAGATTTTTGTCATCATGGGCTTGTCCGGTTCGGGTAAGTCGACCATGGTGCGGATGCTCAATCGCCTGATTGAACCGACCAGCGGCAAAATTTGGATTGATGACGAAGAGTTGACCTCGATGAGTCAGGATAAGTTGATTCAAACCCGGCGGCGCAAAATGAGCATGGTGTTTCAGTCCTTCGCGCTGATGCCCCATTTGACGGTGCTCGACAATGCCGCGTTGGGGTTGGAAATTTCAGGGACGGATAAAAAAGAGCGACACGAACGGGCCATGGCCGCTCTGGAGCAGGTTGGTCTCGAAGCCCGGCATGCCAGCTTGCCGTCGGAGTTGTCCGGCGGGATGCAGCAGCGCGTTGGCCTGGCGCGCGGTTTGGCTGTCGACCCCGATATCCTGCTGATGGATGAAGCTTTTTCCGCGCTCGACCCACTGATTCGCACGGAGATGCAGGATGAGCTGCTCAACCTGCAGGCCAAGTCACAGCGTACCATCGTGTTTATCTCCCACGACCTTGATGAAGCGATGCGCATTGGTGATCGCATCGCCATCATGGAGGGGGGCAATGTGGTGCAGGTGGGTACGCCGGAGGAGATCCTGCAGCAGCCGGCCAATGATTATGTGAAGGCCTTTTTCCGTGGTGTGGATCCGACCAATATTCTCAAAGCGGAAGATATCGCCCGTAATACCCAGGTCACAGTGATCCGTCATACCGGCGAAGGTCCGCGTGCCGCCTTGCAGCGCCTCATCAGTCATGACCGTGATTACGGCTACGTGCTCGATGCGCAGCGTCGTTTCCTCGGCGTGGTTTCGACGGAATCGCTCAGGAATTTGATCGAAGACAGCCCGGAAACGAAACAACTCGATGCCGCCTTCCTGGCAGATGCAACAACGGGTCGGGCAGAAGATTCCATGCAGGACATCCTGGCTGAAGTGGTTAATCGCCCCTGGCCGTTACCGATCATTGGCGAAGATGCCCGCTATCTCGGCGTGATCTCAAAAAATCAGTTTTTACGCACGTTACAACGTAACCACAATGACGAAGAGGCCGATTCCGTCACCCAGGTACCGGATAAAAATACAACGAAAGGTGGTGATCAGTGATGGAATGGCTAAACTTTGAAGATCAGCTGATTCCCCTCGACGAATGGGTACAAGACGGTGTGCGCTGGCTGGCGATGAACTATCGGGATATTTTTCAGGCCATTAAGGTCCCGATCGAAAAATCTCTGGACGGTTTTCAGTGGCTGTTCAACAGCTTGCCGCCCATTGTGGTGATTGTATTCCTGGCTCTGCTGGCCTGGCGCTATGCGGGTAAGCGGGTCACGCTGTTCACGGTCAGCAGTCTGTTTCTGATCGGTTTTCTCGGCCAGTGGGAGGCGACCATGACCACCTTGTCGATGGTGGTGTGCTCGGTGCTGTTCTGTGGTCTGGTCGGCATACCACTGGGCATCCTCTCCGGACGCAGTGACCGCTTTGAGATGTTGTTGCGGCCGTGTCTCGACGCTATGCAGACCACCCCGGCCTTTGTCTATCTGGTGCCCGTGGTCATGTTGTTCAGTATCGGTCCTGTTTCCGGCATTCTCGCCACCATTGTGTTTGCCATGCCGCCGATTATTCGCTTGACCAATCTCGGTATCCGTCAGGTGCATCCTGAACTGGTGGAGGCGGCCATCGCCTTTGGCTCCACGCCGTGGCAGGTGCTGTGTAAAGTGCAGTTTCCCCTGGCTTTGCCGTCGATTATGGCTGGATTAAACCAGACCATCATGATGGCGCTGTCCATGGTGGTCATTGCCGCCATGATCGGCGCTGGTGGCCTCGGTGATCCGGTTGTCCAGGGCCTCAATACACTGGAGATCGGCCTCGCCACCATTGGTGGCCTGTCGATTGTTTTGCTCGCAATGATTCTCGACCGTATTACTCAAGGGATCGGTCGTAAATAACAAAGTGATGTAACGAAAGGGAGAGAAAAAATGAGATGTTTTTTGATGCTGTTGTTGATGTGTGCTCTGGCGTCGCCGGTTGTGGCAGCGGACGCACAGCTTCCAGGGAAGGGTGTCACTGTTAAACCAGCACGCGCAACCTGGAACACCGGCTATTTCCAAGAGGCTCTGGTCAGTGAAGGACTCAAAGAGCTGGGTTACAAGGTCAAGCGCCCCAAGGAATTGCAGAACCCGATTTTCTACCAGGCTGTTGCCTTCGGTGATGTGGATTACTGGACCAATGGCTGGTTCCCCAATCACGATGGTCAACTGCCGCCGGATTTTTACAAAGTCGCTACCAAGCTCGGCTATGTGGCCAAGGCCGGTGGCCTGCAAGGCTATCTGGTGTCGAAGGAATTTGCCGATAAATACAACATCAAATCCCTTGACGATTTCAAACGTCCGGAAGTGATGAAAGCGTTTGACGCTAATGGTGACGGCAAAGCCGATCTGACCGCCTGCCCACCAGGCTGGGGTTGTGAGACGGTGATCAACCACCACTTTGATGTTTATGACCTTGATCCGTATATCAATCAGATCAAGGCGTCCTATTCTGCCAGTATGGCCGATGCCATTGCGCGCCATGATGCTGGTCAGCCGGTGTTCTTTTACACCTGGGCTCCGAACTGGACCATTTTTAAACTCAAGCCGGGCGAGGACGTGGTGTGGATCAATGTGCCCAAGATCATGCCCAAGGAATCACAAAAATCCGGTGAGGATCGTATGACCATGAGCGGCATTAAAGGGGCGGTTTCCGATCCGGTGAAGCTGGGCTTTGTTGTCAGTGATATTCAAGTTGTCGCCAATAAAAAGTTTCTTGAAGAGAATCCGGCTGCAGCGAAATTCCTCGAAGTGTTCACCCTGCCTCTGGCGGATATCAACGAGCAGAATACCCGCATGCAGAACGGTGAAAAATCTCGCAAGGATATTGAGCGTCACGTCAAGGAATGGATTGAGAAAAATCAAGTCACCTGGGATGGCTGGTTGGAGCAGGCCCGTCAGGCGGCAATGTAATTTATGTATGGGGAGATGATGGACAGACCTGCGTCGTCTCCGTGTTGAGGTTTTCGATGATGAAAGCCCTGTGATGGAAGGAGTAAAGGAATGAAGTGGATGAAAAACCTGCTGGGAGCCTGCGGGTTGCTGGCAATGCTGACCGTGCTGGCCGGACCGGCCACGGCCGTTGAGCAGGCGGATTATGACGCACTGTTGAATGAGGTTCGCCAACTGCGCACCCAGGTGCAGCAGATGGCAACCATGGAACAACGCCTGCAGCAGTTGGAAACCCTGCTGACCTCACAGCAGCAAGCGCCTGCCGCAACACCTGTTGTCGCCAGTGAAGAGAGCAAGGCTACCGTTAAGGAAGTGGTGGAAGAGGTGTTCTCTGAAAAACAACCGATTCATTTCGGTGGTGCCATGCGCATCAACTATGGTTACAAAGACTGGGATGAGACCCGCGACGAAAAATACGGCGACGCCGGATTTGACGTGTTTCGTATCAACGCTGATGGAGCCATCAACGATTGGATTCTGTCGGCCGAGTACCGTTTCTATTCCTATATGAATACCGTGCATCATGGCTATGTCGGCTACAATGTCAATGACCAGTGGCAGATCCAGGCCGGTATCCACCAGGTGCCGTTTGGTCTGCAGCCGTATGCCTCACACAACTTCTGGTTCAGCGGTGCCTATTATGTCGGTCTTGAAGATGACTACGATATGGGTGTCAAAGCCCTGTACAGTGACGGACCTCTGAGTCTGGCCCTGGCATTCTACAAGAACGATGAGCTGGCCAGTGCCTCCAGTGCCGACCGTTACTCCATCGATGTCAACAGCAGTGCAACCGGCGGCTATGCCGGTGCTCAGGATGCTGGCAACGAGGAGACCAATCAGTTTAATGCCCGCCTGGCATACAATTTTGATCACGGCGATGCCGGCAATACTGAACTGGGTGTTTCCGGTCAGTGGGGCCAACTCTACAACAATAATACCGATGACACCGGTGATCACTGGGCCGGTGCGATTCACTTGAACGGAAACTATGGTCCGGTCAATGTTCAGTTGGAGTATGCCTCTTACGAGTACGATCCGGAAAATCCTCTGGGCATGGATGATGATATCATCACCATGGGTGCCTTTACTTATTCCTGGGGGGCGCCGGCCCAGGCGGATATCTATATCGCCAACGTGGCGTACACCATTCCCACGGACAGCCTGGCGTGGCTCGACAGCATTACCTTCTATTCCGATAACACCTTCATCGATCCCGATGCCGGCGACCAACCGGATATCTGGCAAAATGTGGTTGGTGCTCTGTTCGCCAGTGGGCCGGTTTACACCTATCTTGATGTGATCTCTGGAGAGAATATGATCTTCAGTGCTGGCAACATGGTGGATGAAACCGTCAGCAGCAACAATGAGCGCACCACGCGGGTCAACCTCAATATTGGTTATTACTGGTAAGAGCTGATCTGCGATTGAAAAAATCCTCGCCTTTATGGCGGGGATTTTTTTTGCCTTTTTTTCCATTTCAGTGTCGAAAACAGCAACTATTTTACCCTGGAAGCCGTATACGGAATATGGGACTTGTTCCTGCTTTATGATGTGTGCTTTATTGAAAAAGGAACGAAGAATAAGGGAGTTGAAACGTTTTAGCGCGGAGATGGTCTTTGAGGTGTGGCAAGCACTGATGGGAAGGAATGGGCAACGATGAGCGTACGTGCAGAGCAGGAACTGATGGCAGCGAGTGAACGACTCAATCGCGAGTTGCAGACAGGCCAGTTAAGTCAGATTGCCGCGAATTCGTGGCGACGCTGTTTGCAGCTCAATGTTGACCCCTCGCGCCATGTGCGGGTCGATATGGGGGCCCGCGAATTAAAGAAACGGATCGAAGCCCATCAGGATCTGGTCACCGTGGCCACGCCGACCATGGAAAACATCTATAACTTTGTCAACGACTCCGGGTTCCAGGTGGTGTTGTCTGACAATCACGGCTACCTGCTCAAGGTGCTGGGGGAGCGCAAGACGCCCTGTCCGTCGACACTGGCGCGGTTGTTCCCCGGCGCGAACTGGAATGAATCTCTGCGCGGTACCAATGCCATCGGCACCTGCCTGGTGGAGCGGAAACCGCTGAAAATTCATGCTTCCGAGCATTTCTTTGAAGAGAACCAGACCCTGACCTGCAGCGCAGCACCGATCTTCTCCCCCGAAGGCGAATTGCTGGCGGTGCTCAACCTCAGCGGCGATCATCGCTATGCCAACGATCTGGCCCTCGGCATGGTGGTGGCCGGAGCCAACGCCATTGAAAATCAGCTGCAGTTGCATCGGGTCAATACCAAGCTGTATGCCTCCTACAAATATTCCGACACCATCATTCAGTCCATGTCCGAGGGGCTGGTTATTGTCGATCCCGCCGGTGAAATTACCAAGATTAACCAGGTTGGCGCGCGTATTCTCGGTGTCAGTGCCCGTGAAGCCATCGGTCTCCATATCAGCAAGATGTTTGGTGACAACGCGCCGGTCCTAGATCTGCTGCGTACCGGCATTGCCTATGAAAATAAGGAAGTGATGCTCGATGGTGGCCAGCGGGCCTTTTACTGCTCGGCCACATTGCTGCGTGATGATTACGGTCAGATGATTGGTGCCGTCTCCGTGCTGCGGCCGCGCAGTTCCAGCAAACGCTCACGCTGCTTGCCGACGACGCAACGGGCCCGCTACAGCTTTGATGAAATGATCGGTGACAGTGACGCGATGAAAAAAACCCGTCACATGGCGGAAAGGGCGTCGCGCAGCCTGTCCACGGTGCTGATTCAGGGCGAGAGTGGTACCGGTAAAGAGCTTATTGCCCAAGGGATTCACAATGCCAGTTCGCGTCATGGCCAGCCGTTTGTTGCGGTCAACTGCGCTGCCATTACCGAAACGTTGCTGGAAAGTGAATTGTTTGGCTACGAAGAGGGCTCGTTTACCGGGGCCAAAAAAGGCGGTCAGCCCGGCAAAGTAGAGATGGCCAACGGCGGGACTCTGTTTCTCGATGAGATCGGTGACATGCCGTTGCAAATGCAGGTTAAGCTGCTGCGCATGTTGCAGGAGCGACGTATCTGTCGCGTTGGTTCGAGTGAAGAGATCAGCATTGATGTGCGGATCATTGCCGCCACGCACCAAAATCTCAAGCAGGCCGTTCAGGAGGGCTGTTTCCGCAAAGACCTTTACTATCGCCTCAATGTGTTGCCGATCACCATTCCGCCGTTGCGTGAACGGATGGATGACCTGCCGGCGTTGGCAAAATTTCTTGTTACAAAACTCAGTGGACGTTTCGGCAAGGAGCCGGTTGCTATCAGTAGCCTGTTTATGCGTGCCTGTCAGTCGTATGATTGGCCGGGTAATATTCGCGAGTTGGAAAATGTCATTGAGCGCGCCATGAACATGGTGGATGATGGAGATGCCCTGACTGCAGAAATGATTGATCTGGATCCGGTGGAACTTCCTGCCGACCATGCTATTCCTGATGGGGTGCGGCCACTCAAAGAGGTGGAGATGGAGATGGTGGTGCGCGCACTGGAGATGTCGCGCGGGAATATTGTTCATGCTTCATCGTTGTTGGGGATCAGTCGCAATACCATTTATCGTAAAATTAAGGAATATGACATCGTGGTTTGATGTATCTTCATGATCCGCTCTGCGTCAGTTATTTAGCACCTAGCCCTCCCGTTCAGCAGCGCCGAACGAAGAGAACGGTCACTGCGGTGGTCGTCGGCAACCTGTTTGAGCGTCAGCGAGTTTTGCCGACATCGCGGTGTAAGTGAACGCAGAGAGGGAACCCGTAGGGCGCAATGACGGGAGTCGATTTTACGCCTCTTTTGTCGACGCAAAAGGGGCCTGAGGTGTGGGCGCGGCAGCCCACGTCACGTGAGCACCACCATCGCGAACGGATGATGTCTGCCAGAGCAATCCGTTTCGAATGACGAACCACTAAAAGACAAAGTCAAGGTCGCCGGGTTTCGTCCCGGCAGCCGACATACTTTTGACTGGCCGCTCAAAAGTATGCAAAAGCCAGCTTGAACACCTCCTGAACCTGGATCAACCTACACTGTGTCTGTTTCCGTGATGCTTTATGGATTCGGCTCGCCGCCCTTTAGGTCGACGAATCATGCAACTCATCATCTTTGGCGTAAAACATTGATAACGATGTAACGCTGCTCTCTAGTTTTTCCGTGGCACCGATTAAACGGGTGGGCAGTGCCCAGCCTGTCTGGGTTTGTTATTTAGCACCAAAGCTCTCCCGTTCAGCAGCGCCGAACGTAAAGAGTGTCGGTGTGATGGTCGTCGGCAAACTGTTTGAGCGTCAGCGAGTTTTTGCCGACATCACGGCGTAAGCGACTGAAGAGAGGGAACCCGTAGGGTGCAATAGGGTTGTTATTAATCAGATGAACGAGAGGTGTTGCGTGAGATTTTTTGCGTCAGCAAGGCAGAGGGAGGAGCTATAGTCGTTCTATGGCGACGACCGATAACGCCGCTGACGTGAAAAAGATCCGCAACAACTCCGTGAAGGCTGATTGATGACAACCCCTTGGGAGTCGATTTTGCGCCACTTTTGTCGACGCAAAATGTGGTCCGAGGTGTGGGCGCGGAAGCCCACGTCACGTGCGTACCAACATTACGAGCGGATGAAGTTTGCCAGCGCGATCAGTTCCGTATAACGAACCACTAAAGATCAAAGTCAAGGTCGCCGGGTTTCGTCCCGACAGCCGACAACCTTTTGACTGGCCGCTCAAAAGTATGCAAAAGCCAGCTTGAACACCTCCTGGACCTGGATCAACCTACACTGTGTCTGTTTCCGTTATGCGTAACGGATTCGGCTTACCTCCCTTGGGCTCGGCGAATCGTGCATCTCATCATCTTAGGCGTAAAACGGTGATAACGGTTTGACGCCTCTCTCTATTTCATCCGTGGCACCCTTAAAACGGGTGGGCAGTGCCCACCCTGCGGCAGAGTGTTGTTTAGTGATGTGGATAGATGGAGTTGTTGTAAGTGTCAAAGGGGGGTGTCTGCCGTCGAGTCGCCAAGGGCCAGCGAGTGGGGTATGATGGAGAAAACATCCACCAAAGGAGGGCATAATGGACACGGTTGATGTGGTCACTGCATTTATCCGCAGTCACGGCAAGATTCTTTTATTGCAACGCAGCCAGAAAGTCGGCAGCTATCGCGGCTGTTGGGCTGGTGTCAGTGGTTATCTGGAACAGGACACAGCATTGCAGCAGGCTTTGACAGAGATTCGTGAAGAAACCGGGTTGCAGGCCACTCAGGTTGCGTTGCAGGTTGAAGCGGCGGTGCTGGAAGTCAAAGATTCGGATCTCAACCGCTGCTGGCGGGTGCACCCGTTTCTATTTGAGTTAGATGACGACACGGCAGACATCCATATTGATTGGGAGCATGATGGTTATCAATGGCTTGATCCGAATAACATGCGACAGCTTGAGACTGTACCATTGCTGATCGAAGCCTATCAGCGCTGTGTCGGGGGCAACGATGGCGTGTGAGCCGTTTGCTGATCTTCTGCACCGCTTCAGACAAGATCGCCAGCATGGTGCCAGCGAATTGGCCCGTCAGGCCCTGGCGTGGCTGGGCCAATCCGTCGCTGAACGTGCTCAGGTGGATGACGCTGTACGGCAGATGCTGAGGGACCAGATCAGTCAACTGTGCGCGTTGCGGCCAAGCATGGGTGTGGTCGCGCATCTGCTGCAACGCTGGCAATACCAGCTTGAGTCCTTCGACCCTTCTGCGAATGATGTCGGTGCGTTGGTGGCTGGCGCCAATGAACTGTCTGCATTGTCTCAGCAGGCGGTCGACGGTTGTGTCCACCACGCGCACTCGCTTATCTCACCGGGATACACCCTGCTCACGCACAGTTGCAGTTCGACCTTGATGCAGCTGTTTTCGTCGTTACGTGAAACGGACTGTCACATTGTCATCTGTGAATCGCGGCCTTTGAATGAAGGGGTGACGGTCGCGCGTCAGCTCAACGACTGGAACATCCCCTGCACCTTGATCACCGATGCCCAGGCCGGTCTTTATACGGCTCAGGCCGATCTGGTGATGGTCGGCGCCGACAGCCTGCTGGGTGATGGTGCCGTGGTGAACAAGGTGGGAACACGGTTGCTGGCTCTGGCGGCGCAACGCGATCATTGTCCGTTTTATGTGGTGGCCGAATCGTTCAAACAACGACCGCCATCAGCCGATGCGTTGATTCTGGAACAGATGGATGTGGCCGAATTAAACCACGATCTGCCCCATGAGCAGATGGCCAACACCTATTTCGATATCACCGAAGCTGATCTGATTAGTGCCTGGGTGGATGAGCGTGGCGTGCACCGTCAATTCAGCCCGGTGGTATGGTGATTCTTCTCTATTTTTGACGCTCCAGATCGACAATCCAGTGCTGCGCCGTAGCGCGCACCAATTCCCGCTGCTGGGGGTCAAAGACACGTGCCTCAAAGGTGAGCTGGCGCTCCTGACGTTCCAGCAGTTGTGCGCGAATGGTGAAGAAATTCATGTTCGGTACAATGGGGCGCCGGTATTTCAAGGTCAGGTGGCGGGTGTAATTGGGGGGAGCCACCAGCATGCTCAACGGTCCGATGGTGTTGTCGATTGCTGTGGCGATCATGCCGCCCTGCACCGAACCGTAAGGGTTAAGGTGGGCCTGCTGGATTGGAAAACGGATCTCCAGACAGCCGCCATCGCCATCATAACTGACGACCTCGCCACGGGTCACATCAAGGACCGGTGGCGGAATCTGCAAGGGCAGGTTGAGGTCTTTGAGGTGGTCGTCGAGTAATTTGGCCAGGTCAATCGGTTGTGATGAGGTCATAATGGTTCCTGATAATGCCGCTGTGTGATCACGAAGTGCGTTGTCCTTGAGCGGGAAATAGGGTAGAGTGCTTGCTGTTCATTCGTCTCTTGTTTTGGTCGTGAAAGGAACAGATAAACCATGAAGATTGTCGTTGATCCGCAAAAATGTATTGCATCCGGGGAGTGTGTGACCGTGTGTCCGCAAAATGCCATTTCCATTCAAGACGGAGTTGCCGTTGTTGATGACAACTTGTGTGATTACGATGGTATCTGTATTCCGGCCTGCCCTCAGGGGGCGATCAGCTTTTCCGAATAAACAGAGCTCTAGACCTGTTATTGTTGTTTTAAGCAGCGCCTTTTTCCGTTACGAAAAGGCGCTGCTTGTCGTTTGAGCCGTTTCGTTAATCGACCTGAGCGGCAAAACGGGCGCGCACCTCTTCAGCGACTGTGGTGGGTTTCTTTGTCGCATGATCCACCGGAAACCACCAGGTCAGGGCTTTGGCGACAACTTTGCCGTCCTGCTCGCGGCGAATTTCGGTATGGCGTTCAAACCGGCGCCGTTGCGCTTTGCCGACCCAGGTTCGAGCAATCAGCTTATCTTCGGCAAACACCTGACGCAGGTAGTCGATCTCATGTCGGGTGACCATCCACAGTAAACCGGCTTTTTCTTCATCTGTTGCCGCATGGTTCCAATGGGCTGTCGCGACGTCCTGAACCCAACGCAGATAAACAATATTATTGACATGGCCCATCAGATCGATGTCTTGAGGTTGAATAATAATGGGCATCTCATATGGTGCAACGCTTTGTGTCACGGGGGGGCTCCTTAAGAAAAATGAACCAACATAAAAGTGGCGCGAGTATAGCATTTTTGCGCTTCGGTGGTGAATAACTGTTCAGCGCGACCCGACCTATTATGTGTGATTTATAATTTTAATCTTTTTTTCAGGTATGATAAATATAGCGAATCATCTAGATACGTTAGACTCTGAAAGAGGGATAAAGTTCAATGATGCGTTATCCGCTGACACTACTCTTGTGTGCCCTTCTGGTCGTGGTTTCCGGGTGTGATCCCCGCGAACATCCAGATGTGCGGCGGGAGCAAAAGGATGAATTGCTGATTTATAGTGGCATGACCATGATCAAGCCATTGCTTGAGCTGGCAAAAATTATGGAGAGTGAGCATGACTGTGTTGTCAGGGTGACCTATGGCGGGACCGGACACATTGCTAAGTCGGTACGTGTCAACCAGATCGGTGATATCTTTTTTCCGGGCGAAAACTCGTATATCCACGCGTTGCAGAATGATGGGCTGGCGACGGATGTTGTTACTGTTGGAGTCAACCAGGCGGCGCTGTATGTCCAACGCGGCAATCCGTTACACATCAGTGCCTCTCTGCAGGAACTCGCTGAACCGGGGTATCATGTGGTTCTGGGCAATGAGCTTTCCGGGGCCATTGGCCGGGAAACCAAAATTATGCTGTCTGATGCCGGATTGTATGATGATGTGATTGAAAATGTCCTCTATATGGCGACGGATTCGAAAGGGTTGGCCCAGGCCATCCGTCATCAGGATGCCGACCTGGTGATTAATTGGAAGGCCGTGGCGTTTTTACCGGAAAACAAATACGTCATGGAGGCTTTGGAACTTCCAGAAACGGTTGCCCCCAAACATCCCCTGCAGATGGCGTTACTGAGTTATTCGCAGCATGCTGCTCTGGCGCGTGCCTTTTTGGAGCTAGCGCGTTCTGAGCGGGGGCAAACGATTTTTCGCGATTATGGATTTGCTGACGGATCATGAAGCGCTTTTTTGAAAATGTCTGCGGGCAGATCCTGTTGCTGCTCATTCTTGCTATCCTGACTGTGACCGGACTCCATTTGGGGCACCGCTATCTGGAAGCCCGCCAAACCTATCTTAACGAACTTGTGTCCAACGAGCAGGTTAAGGTTGAAATTTCCCATCTGCTGCAAAAGAAACTGTTAGCGATCAATACCAACCTTCAGGATCTACTGCATTCCAATTCGCAAACCGAAATTGTCCAGGTCACCACTCGGCTGAAACAGTTACAAGAGCAGATTTTTTCTTTTCTCCATGTCATTGAAGCAGGCGGTATTGCAGAAGAGGAATATCCGGTGAACTTCAGCGCCGAGGAGAGCGTTCACAGACAACTGCACTACACCAATTATGCACCTGGCCGGATTAACATCGAGGCGTTGGAATTACGGGCCAAAATGGTCGAACTGGCCGAGATGATCCAGTCGTTTAAGCAACTGGCCGAACACCGGGTCGTGATCTTGGAGTTTCGTGATCCGATGATGACGGCAGACACCATTCGCCGGGTGAGCTTTCAATATAAGGCGATCCATCCTTTTTTCAGCCGTATTCTGGAAAACGCCAATCGGTTGCACTTCACCAGTCAAAAAGAAGCCGGCCGCCTGCAGGAATACAATAAACGTTTCAGTGAGACGTACCGGCAAACGGAACTGCTCTCCATCGTGCTATCGGTGTCATTGTTGCTGGTGATCGGCGGCGTGGTTCTTTATCGCAGTCGGCGGATTTTTGCCGAACGTCAGCGCTACCAGCAGGAGCTGGCGACGATCAATGAAAATCTTGAAAGCATGGTGCAGTCGCGTACCCGTCAGTTGGAGGGGGAGATCTCTGAGCGGCGTAAAACCGAACAGCAACTTTCCGAACAGGCGCGTTTTCTCACGACGACCTTGGAATCACTGGATCATCCCTTTCTTGTTATCAGCGTTGCCGATTCAAAAGTCGTCATGGCCAATTCGGCGGCTCGCGATCTGTGCGATGATTGGCATCAGCCCACCTGTTATGCCCGCACGCAGCGCCTGAATGGGAACTGCAGCGATGGCGATCATCCCTGTACTCTTGCACGGGTTAAGTCTGAGTTGAAACCGATCACTATTGATTATGTTCATCCAAACGTCGACGGCGAAACGATGTATGTCGAGGTGCATGGCTATCCAATTTTCAATGATCATGGAGAACTGGTTAACATTATTGAATATTCCCTCGACGTTACTGAGCACAAACGTGCTCAGCAGCAGTTGCAGGAAGCGAAAGATCAATTGGAGGTGCGGGTTGAAGAGCGCACCGGCGAACTGAAAAAGGCGCAGAAGATTCTGGCATCGCGTGAGCGCCATTTCCGTCGTTTGATTGAAAATGTGACCGATATCATCACCATCGTCGATGCTGACGGTATCGTCGGATACACCAGCCCGGCTGCGGAGAAGCTGTTTGGCCGCTCTGTGGAGGACATGGTTGGGCACGATATTCGTGAGTTTGTCGTCCAGGATGATCTGCGTCATATCGATCTGCCGACATTGCATCAACAGTTCGGAACCACCACCCCGGTGGAATATCGGGTGTATGACCATGCCGGTCAGATCCAGGTTCTTGAATCGTTCATTGAACGGTTTGAGAACGAAAGCGGTCTGGAGCAGTTTATCCTCTGTTCCCGTTTGATTACCCAGCGCAAAAGGGCGGAGGAGGAAAACCGGGTGCTGAGCATGGTGGTGGCTCAGAACCCCAGCAGTGTGGTGATCACTGATGTTCATGGCCAGATCGAGTACGTTAATCCCTATTTTGAACAGGCCACCGGCTATCGCTTCGATGAAGTGGTTGGCAAAAATCCGCGGGTGCTCAATGCGGGAAAAACGCCGAAACAGGTGTTTACCCAGATGTGGCAGACGATACTTGATGGCCATGTCTGGCAGGGGGAGTTTGTCAATCGCAAGAAAGACGGCACGTTATACGATGAAAGTGTCCTGGTATCGCCGATTAAGAATGATCAGGGTGAGATCAGTCACTTTGTTGCATTGAAGGAAAATATTACCGAATTGAAAAAAGCCCGCAAGCAGGCCGAAGAGGCCAACCGGGCCAAGTCGGAATTTCTGTCGCGGATGAGTCATGAATTGCGGACTCCGCTTAACGCCATCAACGGCTTCTCTCAATTAATGCTGTCGAGTCGCAAAAATCCGCTCAACGACAAACACCGCTCCATGGTGGAACAGATCGACGGTGCCGGGAAACATCTGCTTGAACTGATCAACGAAGTCCTTGATCTGGCGCGTATTGAAGCGGGCAAGTTGTCGTTATCGGTGGAGGCGGTTGATCCCTGTCATATCATCAACGAATGCCTGCCGTTACTGCACAGCCTTGCCGAGCAACATCAGGTTACCTTTCACAGCTGTTGTGGTGAGCAGACCTTCCCGTTGGTGAAGGCCGATTACACGCGCACCAAGCAGGTGCTGGTTAACTTGCTGTCTAATGCGGCAAAATACAATCGCCCCGGAGGTGACGTGACCATCCATGTCCAGGCCAATGAACCGACGGGATTTTTGCGCTTTCAGGTGATCGATAATGGTCTGGGCATTGCTGAAGAGAAACAGAAACAGTTGTTTGTGCCGTTTGCCCGCCTGGCTCAGGATTCCGAGAATATCGAGGGCACTGGAATCGGCATGACCATCACCAAACAATTGGTTGAGGCCATGGGTGGGCAGATCGATTTTGAGAGCCGCTATGGCCAAGGCAGTACGTTCTGGTTTACGTTGCCATTGGCTGACGAGGTTGTCGAGGATGAGGTCCCAACGCTGAGCGCAGAGACAATTATTTGTGGTTACGACGAGGCTGCTGTCGATAGCCACGCCAAGGTGCTGTACATCGAAGACAATCCCGGTAATCTCAGCTTGATGACCGGTTTTTTTGAAGAGTGGGAGCGCGCTGCGTTGGTGTGTTGTGCTGATGGTGAAAGTGGCCTCGCCATGGCCGCAGAGGTTCTCCCGGCGGTGATTCTTCTAGATCTCAATCTGCCTGGTATTGATGGCTTTGAGGTATTCCAACGGTTGCGCCAGGATGAACAAACCGCTCAGATCCCGGTGATTGCCGTCAGTGCTGATGCCATGAAACAGACCTTGCGCCGAGCCGGTGAATTGGGCTTTGATGGTTTTCTCGCCAAACCGGTGGATTTTGAACAGATGAAATTTCTGCTTGAAGACCTGATGGAGACGCGCCGATGACGCCGCTGATGTCTATAAGTGAATCCAAAATACTGATCGTTGATGACAATCCCGCCAATGTGGCTCTTCTTGAAGCGATCCTTGAAGAGGACGATTATCTGCACCTGTTCAGCACCACGGACCCGCGTGAGGTGGTGACGTTGTACCACGAACATCAGTTTGACCTGATCCTGCTTGATATCCGTATGCCGTGGCTGAGTGGTTTCGAGGTGATGGCGTTGTTGGATGAGGCGATTGGCGAGGATTATGTGCCGGTCATTGTCCTGACCGCGCAAACCGATACTGAAACCAGAAGGCGTGCTCTGGATGCTGGAGCCAAGGATTTTCTTACCAAGCCGTTTGAAGCTTGGGAGGTGTTGCTGCGCATTCGCAATTGCCTGGAAACACGCATGTACTATACGCGCCAGGTACTGCGAGCTGAGACGCTGGAAAAAGAGGTGTGTCAGCGCACCGAAGAGATTCGTCAGACCCAGTTGGAGATTGTGCGCCGTCTCGGTGTGGCGGGAGAATTTCGCGACAACGAAACCGGTGCCCATGTGGAACGGATCAGCCATTTTTCCAGTTTGTTGGCCCGGTTGCACGGACAGGACTCGGATTATACCACCATGCTGTTTTATGCCAGCACCATGCACGATGTTGGTAAGATCGGGATTCCCGATGCCATTTTGCTTAAACCGGCGAGGTTGACAGAGGAGGAGCGGTTAGAGATCAACCGCCATCCGGTGATCGGCAGTCAGATTATTGGCGATCATCCCTCGGAACTGATGACCATGGCCTGGGAAACGACCCGTTTTCATCATGAAAAATGGGACGGAAGCGGTTACCCACATGGACTGGCCGGAGAGGAGATTCCCCTGTGTGCGCGAATTGTCGCGGTCTGTGATGTGTTTGATGCTTTGACCAGTCAGCGCCCCTATAAAGAGGCTTGGTCGGTGGAGGATGCCGTTGCCGAGATTCAGCAGCAAGCCGGGCACCATTTTGATCCCCAACTGGTGGTCTTATTCGTTGCTCACCTTGACCAGTTTGTCACCATTCGCCAGCGTTTTGCCGATGAGGACTGAGGCTGCCGGTCAACCGATTGTCAACCGATTGCGCCCGTTCTTTTTACTGGTGTAAAGCAGTCGGTCCGCGCGTTTGATGAGGCTGTCGAGCGTATCATCGTTTTGCGCCAAGGTGCCGCCGAGAGAAACGGTAACCGCCAGCCGGTGCTCCCCCCATTTCAGGTACGATTGTTCCACCAGCATCCGTAACCGCTCGCCGAAAGTGAGCAAGTTCTCCCCATCGAGGTTGCGGATAATCGCGATAAACTCCTCGCCGCCCCACCGTCCGTAAATATCAAAAGCCCGACCATTGTCGATCAGGGTTTTCGCCAAAAATTTCAACACTGTGTCGCCGGCATCATGACCGTAGGTGTCATTGATCTGTTTAAAATGGTCGATGTCGAAGAAATAGACGGCAAACGGCAACTGGGTGCGACGAAATTCAGTCAGATGTTTCTCCAGTTGTGATTCAATGTAGCGGCGATTGGCCAGTTGGGTCAACTTGTCGACCAGGGCCAGTTGTTCAAGTTCTTTGACGCGCAGCTCATTAGCGCGATGGTCGGAGATGTCGGAGAACAGTTCAGCCGCACCGATCACCGCCCCGGTTTCATCCGTGAGCACAGAGATGCGCACGGAGACCGGAACACGGTGGCCCTGTTTATGGTGCAGATACACCTGCGCCGCCCGAGGCGATTGATCCGTGATCGTAGCCGCCAGTGGGCAATGGCCGAGGCACAGGTTGTTGCCGGTGTCATCAACATGAGTGAGGATATCATCCCCGCAACATGAGCCGATCACTTCTTCGGCGGTAAACCCGGTGATCCGTTCTGCGGCCTTGTTCCAGAAGGTGATGGTTCGGGTGTGGTCGACGAAATAGAGACCGTCGTAAAGTTCATTGAGAATGGTACGGAAATTTTTTTCGTCGAGACTGCACATGCGTTTGTCCTCAGTCCTGTGTGAAAACCGAAAGCTGCTTTCATTGAGGATCTTTTTTAGAGGGCTACTTTGTTAGGTTCCCATGGTGATTTATCACTTTTTGTATTGGCATTAAAAGCGGTTTTTTCGCTGACGCAGATCGGTGAACACCTCAACAGCAGAGGCCTGCTCCATTTTCAATGCCCGCTGCAGCTCTTTTTCCTCACAGCGTAGAAATGGATTGCACAGCAGTTCTTCGGCCAGAGTTACCGGCAAGGTGGGTTTTCCGTGGTTGCGCAAATAGTGTACCCGTGACAGTTTGTCATGGACAGTAGCCGAGCTGGGTTCGATGCTGGCGGCAAAACGGTAGTTCTCTTCGGTGTATTCATGACCGCAGTACAGTCGGGTCGTTTCCGGCAGGGCAGTGATTTTCTGCAAGCTGTGGTAGAGCTGCTCCATGGTGCCTTCAAACACCCGACCGCAGCCGCCGCTGAACAGGGTGTCGCCACAAAATAATGCCTCGCATTGCGGAAGATAGTAGCAGCAATCGCCTCGGGTGTGGCCGGGCGTGTGCATAACCTGAAGGGGCCATGGCAGGCCGGGAAGAACACTGTCTTCCTGTAACAGACGGTCCACGCCGACAATGCGCTCGTCACCACCGGCAATATGGCAGCCGGTGAGTCGTTTGAGAGTCAGATTGCCGCCGCAATGATCCTGATGCATGTGGGTGTTGAGGATCAGCGACAGGGATCGGCCGTGTTTTTCCAGATAGTCGAGGACTGGCTCGGCTTCCCCGGGATCAATGGCAATGGTGGTGTCGCCGTCGCTGATCATGTAGGCGTAGTTGTCGTCATGGGCCTGAAGCAAAGTGATCTCAACCATTGGCTCCTCCTTCACTCTAAAAGAACATCGTCTTTCCAGAGTATAGTGCCTGAGGCGAAATCTCAAGTGACGCTTTGGTCAACACCCTGTTATAAACCGTCAAGCTGTAGCCGGTCGACCTGTTTCAACGGATCCGGAGTGTGCCCAGTGGGCTTGGGAGTGCACGACAGCCACAGCAGGGCCGCAAGAGCCAGGACGCTGATGATCAGAACGAAACGCATGGTTTCTCCCCTTTTTTAGACGTGAAAAAGACATGGTTCAAGAAAAACAAAAAAACTGTTTACAAAACAGATACAGAAAACTTAAAAAATGATCAGTACAGTTTTGCGTGGGGAGAACCGTTATGAGTGATAGTCCGTTTCGTTATCAGGCCGTGGAAAACCATATTCGTTCGATGGCCCAGCGCGGGACATTGACTGTTGGCCAGCGCCTGCCGTCACTGCGTCAGCTGAGTGGCTCATTGCGTCTTTCCATCGCGACCGTCAATACGGCCTATCAGGAACTCGAGCGCAAAGGCCTGGTTGAAGCTCGCCAACGTTCCGGGTTTTTCTGGTGCGGTGAAAGCTGCCCGCTGCCGCAACCGCAAGGGGAGGGACGGGTGGATGATCAGCCACGCGGCGTGTCTCGACCGGAGTTGACCCGCGACGTGTTGGATACCGTGGGCTGTACCGACCTGCTGCCGTTCAGCGTCATTTGTCCGGACGTGTCGCTGTTGCCGGGCAAGGCGCTCAGTCGCCTGCTGCAACAGCAGATGCGTGAACAGGGCGATCTGATGCTCGGGTACAGTGAGATCAGCGGTGATCGCTGGCTGCGCCAGCAGATTGCCCGTTACGTGGCTACGATGGGGATTCAGGTCGATGCCGATGAAATCATTGTCACCTGTGGTGCCATGGAGGCTCTTTATCTGGCATTGCGCAGTCTGACGCGTCCTGGCGACAGCGTTGTCATTGCGTCGCCCACTTATCATTGTTTTTTACAACTGATTGAAAACTGCGGCTTGCGTGCTATTGAGCTGCCATCTGATCCACAGCGTGGCATTTCACCGCAGCAATTGGAGAAGGTCCTGCAACGTCAGCCGGTGAGTGCCTGCATTCTGTGCGGTAATTTCAACAATCCGGACGGTAGCCGGCTCAGTGATGCTGCCAAGCAGCAGATTGTCGAACTGCTGGCCCGTTATGACGTGCCCCTGGTTGAAGATGATGTGGCGGGTGAGCTGTATTTTGGCGAGCAGCGGCCCTCGACCTTTAAAAGTTATGATCGAAACAACCAGGTGTTGCACTGCAATTCGTTTTCCAAAACCCTGGCTCCCGGATTTCGAGTCGGTTGGCTGTTACCGGCGCGCTATTATGACCGGGCGCTGGAGATGAAATACACCACCAACGTCTCTTGTGCCACTCCTACTCAGCGGACTGTGGCTGCTTATCTGGATGCAGGTTACCATACCCGTCATCTGCGCCGCTTGCGGCACTGTCTTGAAACATCGATGCACGCCATGTTGCAGGCTTTGGGGCGAACCTTTCCCGATGGTACGCGTGTCACCCGCCCAGAGGGCGGCAGCGTGTTGTGGATGGAATTGCCACAGCGTCTTGATGCGGTAGACTTTTTCTTGCGTGCCAAACAGCGGGGTATTGCCGTGGCTCCGGGGGCGATCTTTACCACTCAGGATTGTTACGGCCATTTTATCCGTCTCAGTTACAGTGGCGTGTGGAACGACAATCTCGAAAGAGGCGTGGAACACTTGGGCCGGTTGGCCGGGGAGATGATCGATGAACAGTGATTCGCACCATGACAACGACATCCCTGCACAACCCGATCCGGCAACCGGGCCGGTGTCTCGCCACACCTGGCGAAACCGACTGTTGGTTGTCGTCGTTCTGGTTGGTGTGGTGGTGGCATTATTGCCTGAAGCGTTACGTTTTGTCGCAGTCACCTGGCTGGATCGCCAGCCCGAGTTGAGTGCGCGGTTGGATGATGTTGATTTTAATCCGTTCACCGGTCTGTTGCGCATCGAAGGGCTGCAGGTGACGCGCAACGGTGAGGACGTTGCACTGGCCGAGTTGATAGAAGTTCAGTTGGACTGGTGGCCGTTGTTCAAGCGTCGTCTTGATCTTGAGCAAGTGACGCTTGGTAACGTGCTGTTGATGGTTGAACAGCTCCCGGACGCGCCGTTGACCATTGCTGGCCTGGTGCTGAGTCGCGAGGATTCTCTGGCCGACGAGACTGCGCCTCCGTCAACCGGCCAACCCTGGGGGATCAGCAGCGGCGTGGTGACCTGTGATCAGGTTGCTGTGGTATTGCGCCACCGTCATCAGGACACTCGAATCGACATTGATCATCTCACCAGTTCGCCCCTGGTTTCTTGGTTGCCGCAGCAGGCCGGCGCACTCGATCTTTCACTGTCAGTCGCCGGCGGAACGCTCCGTTGTGTGGGAGAAAACTATCCCTTTGCCCGTCCTGCTCGCAGCGAGATGACTTTGGATGCTCAAAATCTTGATCTTGAGACGCTTGATCCCGTGCTGACGGCGCTGGGGTGGAGCCGCACGCGTGGTCATGTTGACGGCCACCTGCGTGTACAGGCCTCGGCCGCTGTGGAAACGCAACCGGCGCGACTGAAGGTCGAAGGGCAATTGAGCGGTAAGGGCCTGGCCTCTGATCATGCTGCGTTGTGGGTGAAACAGTTGGATCTTTCCTGGCAGGGGCAGCTTGAGATGCTGTTTGATCACAATCTGCACCTTGCCGGACATCACCGCCTCGAAATCGGTCCGGCGCAACTGGTGTTGCAACAGCCGGGTCTGGAAGTTGCTTCCGGTCAGTTGATTTGGGAAGGGCTTTTGACCCTCAATGGCCAGATCGAGGTGAACGGAACGGTCGAGGTGGACGACCTGAGTGTTCTGGACTTAGCAGGTGGCACGACATTGCTGGGTGTGGATAGTGGTCGGATTGGCCCGTTTGCGTTCAGTTCCCCGGGCACACTGAGCGTGGATGAGTTCTCCCTGGCCCGCGTCACTCTGCTTGGCCGGGGCGATGTTGCGCTGCCGCGACAACCGCAGGTCTTCTCTCTGGCGAAGCTGACGGGGGAACAGGTGTCCTGGCTGGCGCAGCAGCATCTGTCCATTGCGCGCCTGCATCTTAGCGGGCTGGCTGGCGATGTTGTGCTGTTGCCGGGCGGTGCTCTCGAAGCGCGGCAGTGGCTGCCGCAGTTCGTCGCACAGGCGTCGCCGCAACAGGGGGATGCGCGTGATGATTCCCCACCGTTGGCCGTTGTCGTCGGTGCATTTGTGGTGGATGGCAACAGCCAGCTGGTGATCGAGGATCAGGGTGTGACTCCATCGGTTCGTCTGCATGGTGATGATCTTCGTTTGCGTTTGGGGGCGCTGGACAGCCGTCGCTCTGAACAGCGTTCTTCCGTGGCGCTTGACGCCCGTCTCGATGCGTATTCCCGTTTGCACCTGCTTGGCGATGTGGCGTTGTTTGCCCAGCCGTTGTCGCTGAATCTGACAAGTGAATTAAGCGAATTTCAGCTTCCCTCGATTTCCGCTTATGTTGAGCGAGGTATCGGTTATCGTCTCGAACAGGGCCAGCTCAATCTGCACCTGGAGGGGCCCGTCGAGCAGGGCGTTGCGGCGTTGACCAGTCAGGTTCATTTGAAGCGTTTACAATTGCGCCCCTTAACACCTGAAGATGAGCTTGAGGTGGGTGAACGTCTCGGGCTGCCGGTCAATATGGCGCTGTCACTGTTGCGCGACCGCCAGGGCGACATTGCGCTACAGATGCCGATTCGTGGAGATCTGTCCCGTCCTGATGTTGCGATGGGCTCCATTGTACGTAAAGCGGTGGTGGGGGCGGTGAAAAATACGGTCACGTTGACTCTGGCACCGTTGGGCATTGTTGCCAAGGCCGGACAATTGGTGGGGATCGGTGGTCAGCTAACGTTTCAGCCGCTGGTGTTTGAACCCGGCAGCACGACGTTGACATCGGACAGCCTGGTTTACCTTGAGCGTGTTAAATCCTTGCTGGCAAAGCGTCCCCAACTGACCCTCTCGTTGTGTGGTCAGGTCTCTGTGGCCGACCGGGAAAGTCTTCTGAACTCAGCGCGGCAACGCTCTGGTGAGACCGCGGATTCTACGGTTCTGTCACAAGAGTGGATTCGTCAGTTGGCAATGCAGCGTGCCGAGTATGTCAAACAGTTACTCAGTCAGGAGCCGCTGGTGAAGTCCTCTCAGTTGCTGTTGTGCAATCCGCCGACCGAGCTGGTTGACGGCCCCGGTGCCGTTCTGGTGCGTCTGTAGCGTTATCCGGGCAAGAATTGCAATTTGAGCCGCGCTTCCTGCAGTGCACGCTGGAAGCGGTAGGTGGTTGGTTGCAATTGCGCGGCGCGTTCAAATTGTTTAACCGCTTTGTCAACGGCACCGTTGGCCAGATAGGAGCGGCCCAGCCAATAGTTGGCGTGGGCGTTGTCCGGTTCAAGTGAGACCTTGCGCAAGCCGTAATCAAGCGCCTGCTTGTGGTGAAATGCCATGCGCTCGAGATTGCCGAGCAGTTCAAAGGATTGTGCCAGGGAGAGATTGACGGCAATGTTCCCCGGTTCCCGCCCATAGCGGCGCATATCAAGGCGAATGGCCTCTGTTAAGGTTTGGGCTGCCTGGAGACCGTGGCCAAGTTTTTTTTCGGCAAAGGCGAGGCGTTGTCGCAACGCAACCGATTCGGGGCGCTCCTGCAGCAGTTTCATGTACAGATGTCGGCTGTGATGCCACTGGCCATAGCGGCCATAGCGGTCGGCGAATTTTTTTACACCGTTGTCGATACGCGCTTCCATGCCATGGCGCAAGCGGGGACTGCTGTAGCACAGTCCGGTGGTGAAAAGCGCCAGAAAGATTACAGTGCACAATGCTGTTGCCTGGGGGCGCACTGAAGATTGATGAACCACGGATGGTGCGTGGCGGTGCAGGTAGTGCAGGGTGTAAAGGAGCATGGCTGCGCCAACGAGGATCTCCGCCAATTCCGCTTCATTGAAACGCAGTAAGCGCAGTTCAAACAGGGCAGCGGTACAAAAGTATGGCCAGAGAAACAGCGGCGGTGGCGGCAACCACCGTTTCAGGGCCGCCACTCCGGGAATCCGTTCGCTGATGCGCAGGGCATACAGGGTGCTGAACAGGATAAGGGCCATGGCCAGCGCGATTTCAATACTCTGTTTGAGCAGGGTGTTGTAGGGACCGGTGATAAAGTTGTGCAGGTTGGTCTCCTGTTGCAGGTTGTGTTGCTGGAAAAACGCCGGTGTTTCCAGATTCAGCAGGCGTTGCCCCCAGGAGATCTCCTCGCCGCTGACATACAGGCAGGACAGCGCGAGCAGGGCAAAGAAAAACCGCCAGCGATTTTTGTGCCGTGCCAGAGTTGCGGCGCACACTAGCGTGGCGGCAAATAGATAAAACTGACTCCATTCGCCGAGCAGATCTTCATAGGTCAGCCAGATGTAGCCCATGGGTGAGAGGGTTGCCAAGGAGGCGAAGATCACCATCAACATGACGTAAAACATGATGGAAAACGGCCTTTCGAGGTTGTTTCGCATCGCACCCTCCTGAAAAAGCCTCCCCCGCCGGAGGCTTGGCGGGGGAGAGAAGCAGTCGGCTAATGTCGACTCGTAGGATGTTGAAAAGTCCCATCCGGGGCCTTTTCAATGACGCAAGCCGAAAATACGATTTCCGTCTTGCTCATAAAATCAAAGACTTGAAAGCCTGTCTTTGATTTTAGTCGCCCGTCCATGGGCCCACAGGCTGTTTTTCAACAGCCTGCTAGTGGTAGTCGTAGTAGTCATAGTAATCATGATCATCGCTGTCGCTGTCGCTGTCGCTGTCGTGATCATAGGTGGTGTCCTGGTTGACACAGTTTCCACCGACTTCGACTTTGGGGGACCAGTAAACACCGGTGGCATAGGCCGGAGCCTGCCAGTTGAATTCCAGTGTTGTGGTGCGGTCAGCGCCAAGATAGGTTTCCTGACACAGGTGACCGATGACGGTGCCGGCGTCGTCATAGCCGAACAGTTTGACGGCAGCGCGAACCGTGTTGTGAGTGACGTTGTTAATTTCCGCCTTAACCATGGCTTGCTGGTTGATTTGGACCTGAGTGCCGGCCTGAGCCATGCTGACGAAGATAAAGGTCAGCAGGATGGCCAGTAATACATTCTTCGAAGTTTTCATTGATTCCTCCACGTATTGATGCGTTCAACAATTAAGGGGTAACGGTTGTCGGAGCCGTGATGGACACGACGAAATCCTGGGGATCGGTCGTGCCGGGTTCGGCTTGGGCAACGGTTGCATCAAACGTCGGGGTGATGCGGATGGTAAACGAGGCGTTGCCATTACCATCATTGGTCGGCCAGGAATCAATGTTGCCAACGGTCATGTAGCTGTTGACATTGACATTGGCCAGGTCATCAATGTCGCCGGGAATCCACAGTGGATCATTAGCCCAGGCTTCCAGGGTGGCGGCATCAACGGGAATCGGTTGACGAACATCGGTGCCGACAGAGGGCGGAATGGTCCAGGTGCCGTCGCCATTGTCGACAACATCCACTGACTCGCGATAGGTGACCCAAGTGCCGTCACAACCGGCATTGGGGGCGCCGGCCAGAGCGGCCGCTTCGTCAAATACGCCATCACAGCTCGCCATCAGAGCGTTATCGGTGTAGACGATGCCGTCCATGTCGAAGAAGTAACCACCCTTCATCTGGTCTGCAGGCAGCCACTCACCAAACATGTCGCGGTGCACCTGACTCAGACCGGTGGTCTCGATGTAGGTTTCACCTGCCAGCAGGCCGAAGGTCGCACGCACATACGGGTTAAAGTAGCCTGAAGATGTGTGGTGTTTGTCCGGAGCGCCGAACAGGCCGTGAGCCATCAGAGAGTCGAGTTCACCTTGGTTGGCCATGCTGCTCGGGGTCGGAGCGGTGTTGGAAAATTTGCTGCCGTTGCGCAGGCAGAAGGACAGGCCCTGTCCGGGCAGGGCTTCGGTGAAGTTGCCGTTCGCGTCGAGGAAACCGAGCTGGGTGGTGTAGCCGGTAACACGCTCGCCGGTGTGGTTGCCATATTTCTCCAGGATACGGTAGATCTCTTCCGTGGCGGTTTCGCTGACCTGGAAGGTCAGATCAACGGAGCCGTCGAGAACATAACTGACCATCTTGAAGCGCTTACTGGACTGCCAGGGATCGGAACATTGCTTGACATCAACGCCCCACCAATCGCTCATCTCAAGGGCGTCGGGGGTAGAGTCAGGGTTCCAGCCGGCGGACATGATGCAGTTTTCGCCGGTGACATCATCGTTGTTGACGATGCTCAGGCCGGGACCCTGCGTGTCACGCTCTTTCCAGGTCATGGCGCCGTTGGTGAAGAAGTTGGCACCAACAACGTATTTGGCATAACCACTGGGCATAAATCCGCCCGTTGCCACGGCTCCGGTATTGGGGTCTGTCAGGGAGCCTTCCGGAATGTAGTTATACTGATCAAACACAAAATCCGGATCAGTGACAGTGGTTGACGGACCGATTTCAACGCTGCTCATATCCCAGCTGGTGATCTGGGATGCCTCGGCCGCATTAAAGGTTGCCAGCGTACCGACGGCGACGCCAATGGCAATGGCAGTTGAAATCATGCTTTTTGCTCGTTTCATTTACCTCTCCTCTTCGTGCTGGTTGGGGGGGTGAACATTTTCTGCTCCTTGTCTTGCTCATCGATGGAACACATCTTTTCCAATAAAAGATGGTGGCAGTTTGCCATCGATGTTGGCTGGCCAGCCGAAATCGAATGTTCATTTTGTTCGGGTTCTCTATCTGCAGAGGCTATGCCACAAATTAAAAACCAAACATAAGTGATCTGGATCGCAGGTGTTTTATTAAGCCATTAAAATTATTATTGGAGCCATAAGTAAAACTTGCGGGGGATTTGCCCCGTGAAAAGCTGTGTTTTAGTGAATATTTTTTAAATAAAGGGGGAAAAGGCCCAGAAAAGCACCTGGTTAGACTATTGGAAAGGTTTTTTCTTGGCAAACAGCATAATATAAAAAATATCATTAGTTAATGCACATGTTGCGTTTTTTTGTGATGGCTGGGCACTGGCCAGAGAGGTCTGAAAGACGTTATAATAAATAGCGGATGCCGATCTGTTCTACGTTTTTCCAGGGATGAGCTTATCGACATTCGACTGAGGAATACGCTAAGATTGTGCAGGAAATCTCTTTTTTCGTTAAGCGGAAAGTGCCCTCATGAATGGGGGGCGAGTTGTTTTTTCTGGAGTAATCAGGATGATCTCTTTTTCTTCGACATGGATGTTGGTCATGATTCCGGCCGTGATTCTTTTGGCGACAGCCGTTTTGTTCGGCAGTCGTCATCATGGTTCCCTGCGCCATCTTACCTGGCGCTGGAATCTGCTGTTTATTGTGGCGGCTTTGGGGTTTTTGTCGTTTTATACCTTGCAAACCTACCAGCAGCAGTTTCACCGACGCACGGAGCAGATTGAACAGGAGTTTCTTCAGCAGGCTCGTGATCAGGTTCGTCAGCGGGCGTCGTTTGTTCATGATCTGATTCTCGATGAGAAGAAGGGCTCTGAACAGCAGTTGAAGCAGAGCCTTCGCCAAACGGTGCTCCAGGCCGTTCATCTCGCAGAAACGTTGATAGCGCGCTATCAAAATCAGATGGATTCAGTCGAGCTGACCAGGCTGGTGGTTGAATCCTTGCGGCCGTTGCGCTATCGCAATGGCCGTGGTTACCTGTTTGCTACCCGCCTCGATGGTACCGAGCTGCTGTTTGCTGACCACCCTGAGTACGAAGGACGTAATATGGTGGACATGCAGGATCAGGATGGCGTCTTTTATGTTCGTGAGATGATCCGCTTGTCCCGTCAGAAGGGCGAGGGCTTTGTGTCCTACCGCATCAGTCAACCGGGGGACACAGGATGGCATCATAAAAAAATTGCTTATATCCATTATGTTCCTGAACTTAAAGCATTTATTGGCACTGGAGAATATCTGCAAAGTTTTGAACGCGAGGTACAACAGAAGATTATCGACAAGTTGGACCGGCTGGTGGGAGAAGGGCCGTTGAGTATTTTTGGCGCCAGTTACGAGGGGACTTCACTGTTCGGGCCGGCAAAGGGGAAAAACGTACTCAACGTTCAGGATAATAATGGGATCTTTGTGGTGCATGAACTGATTCGTACGGCAAAGAAAGGGGGGGGCTTTGTACGCTATGAAATGCCGGACTCCCTGGGCAAAGGCCATTATGAAAAAATCAGTTATTGCCTGCCTCTTGAGATGTGGAATTGCTATGTCGGCGCCGGAATCGACTTGAGTTTTGTTCACCAGAACATTGCCTGTGCCCGCCAGGCGTTGATGACGTCACTGCGTTCGCAAATTGCCCAGGGAGCACTGTTTATCGTGGTGCTTGGTTTTATCCTGTGGGCTGTTGGCCAACGGTTATCCCGCTCGATCAAGGATAATGTTACCGTGTTGAATCGCGCTTTGGAGACAGTGGCAGGAGATGGGCGTGAAGTGGAACTGGATGATGTGAAGTTTGATGAATTTATTGCCATTGGCCAGGCTGCCAACCGCATGCTCGAACAGCGGCGGATCGCCGAGGATGAACTCAATGACACTCGCCTGCGGTTTCGCACGGCTTTGGAGCGTGCTCCGCTGATGGTGGCGCTGGTTGATCCTCAGCGCTACATCCTGTTCAGCAATAGTATGTGGAACGATGCTGTACCCATGGATGTCTGTGCTGCTCATCTTGAAGCGCACTGGTTCAGTGAGGCGTCCTGGGTGAAATTCGACACAGCATTCGACCAGATGGTAAAGGGCCGTCTGCAACAGGAGCGTTTTGATATCTGCCTGAAAAACGTCCAAGGGGAAAAACGCTATTACGATATGGCACTGGCGACCATTCAGAATGCCGACGGCGAGAATAGCTCCATTCTAGTGATGGCGCGTGATATTACCGAACGGCGTCAGGCGGAGGAACGTCTTACCTGGCTGGCTCATTACGATGCTCTGACAGGTCTGGCACACCGAAATTATGCCAAGGAACAGCTCGAACAGATGCTCACCGGAGAGGTGGCGGACGACCTGTGGCTGCTAATGTTTGACATCAATCGGTTCAAACGGATTAACGAAGTTTATGGGCATGCCATGGGCGACTTTGTTCTCAAGGAGCTGGCCCAGCGTCTGCAATCACTGCAACCGTCGCCGCGCATTTCAGCGCGACTGAGCAGCAATGAATTTATCATCGTGATCTCTTTGCCCGATGACGAGAGCATTGACGAAACGGTTGAACGGTTCAAAGCTGTTTTATGCGCCCCTTTGCAGTGTAACGACAACCGCTTGGTTGTTGATACGCGTATCAGTGGTGTCTGCTGTCATCAGGTCGAGGATGCCGCAGAGTTGCTGCATCGAGCCGATGTTGCGTTGCGCGAGGTGAAAGAAGGGCGCCACACCCAAGGATTCATGGTTTACGACGAGCGCCTCGACCAGATTTACCAGGAAAACGAATTGCTGGAAAAGGCCCTGCGCCTGGCATTGCAAAGCCCGGAACAGTTTCAGCTGCATTTTCAGCCGATCTGGTCGTTAAACCCACAACACTTGAAAGGGTTTGAAGCCCTGGTGCGATGGCAACATCCCACCTTTGGTCTGATCTCTCCGGCACGATTTATCCCTCTCGCGGAACAACGTGCGTTGATTGTGCCTCTCGGACAGATTATTTTTAAACGGGCTTGTGAGACGCTGGCGCAGTGGCTGAAGCGTTATCCGACGGTGCAGCAGGGCATGGTGCGGCTATCGGTGAATATGGCACCACAGCAGTTTGTGACGGAAAATTTTATTGAAGAGATTGAAGCGACGTTAGAGCTGTGGAGCTTGCCTCCCGAGATACTGTGTATCGAAATTACCGAAACCAGTCTTATGGAGGATCCCGAACTAGCGATTCAGAGAATACGCGCTCTCAAGGAGATGGGCATTGCCATCTCTATCGACGATTTTGGCACTGGCTATTCGTCACTGAGTTATTTGCAACAGTTTGATGTCGATATCATCAAGCTGGATCGCTCGCTGGTCGTTAATATTGCCGAAACCCATTCAGCCCAGCGGATTATCGATGCCGTAGTGCGCCTCGGCCATGACTTGGATTTGACCATTGTGGCCGAAGGTGTGGAGACCTTTGATCAGCTCCAACAGTTGCGTAAACTCAATTGTGATGCGATTCAAGGCTATCTGACCGGCAAGCCGTGTCCCATTGAAGGGGTGCATGACTGGCTCAGTGCGCCGGAGAAGTTTCCGTTGAGTCGGCTTGATTAAATGATGATTGTCCTGTGTGGTTGGCGTTGATACCGTCGTGGCTTGAATGACATATTTAGGTCTACACGTTCCGTTTGGTGCTCAATAACAAACCTCGGCAGGGTGGGCACTGCCCACCCATTTAACAGGTGCCACGAAAGAAGTAGGGCGCTGCGTTAAACCGTTATCACCGTTTTACACTAGAGATGATGAGTTGCACGATTCGACGACCTAAAGGGCGGCGAGCCGGATCTGTGAAGCATCACGGAAACAGACGCATTGTCGGTTGGTCCAGGTTCAGGAGGTATCCAAGCTGGTTTTTGCATACTTTTGAGCGGCTAGTCAAAAGTATGTCGGCTGCCGGGACGAGACCCGGCGACCTTGACTTTGATCTTGATCTTCAGTGGTTCGCAATTCGGAACAAATCACGCTGGCGAACATCATCCGTTCGCAATTCTGGTACGCACGTGACGTGGGCTTCCGCGCCCACACGTCGGGCCCCTTTTGCGTCGACAAAAGAGGCGTAAAATCGACTCCCGTCATTGCCCCCTGCGGGTTCCCTCTCTTCATTCTCTTACATCGCGATGTCGGCAAAACTCGCTGACGCTCAAACAGGTTGCCGACGACCATCGCGCTGACGTTCATTGCGTTCGGTGCTGCTGAACGGGAGGGCTGGGGTGCGAAATAACATACTATTGTAGGGGGGAACCACTGCTAAATCAGAAATGCAGCGCTAAGCGAAGAAAAAGGAACTGCGGGTTATTTGCAGTTGGGTGGAAAGCCTGCGCAAGTACCTTGCAGATTTTGTTGCATCAGTTCCAGAGCCTGTTCGTCAGATTCGCAGTCCTGACTGACCCGGGCATTAATGGCCAACGGCAGCAGACCGAGCATCATGGTGCGCAGATTGCCACATCCTTCACTACCGCCCAGGCGCTCGCGTAGTTGTTCACTGAGGCCTTTGCCAATGGTCAGCCCTTCCAGTCTGGAAAAACGCTTCTCCGCCTGAGAACAGAGCGGTGATGGGCTGCGGTGGAACTGTACCGTTGCTGTGCGGATCTCCAACGTGTCCGGTGTCGTGGTCAACACGGTTTCAATGTCGTGCAAGCGATCTTCAAGGTGGGCTTTAAGGATAAAATCACCCTGCTGGGGTTGTTGCGAAATGGAATAGTGCACTGTTCGTTGAAAGTCGGTTTGTCGTGACACCGGTGTGATCCTTGTCGTAAGAGTGGTGAGCTGGTTGTGCTGTTATGCTGAAAAACACAACAACAGGACGACCAAGAGCCGTCCTGTTGTTGATTGGTGCGATTACGTGGGGTTTATTTGCCCCATTTCTGCCGAATCCGCTTAACCGCTTCTTCGACATTTTCCCGCTCGCCAAAGGCGCTGAGACGGAAGTAGCCTTCACCACTGGGGCCAAAGCCACTGCCCGGAGTTCCGACAACGAAGCATTCGTTGAGCAGCTTGTCAAAGAAATCCCAGCTGGTCATACCTTCCGGAGTCTTCAGCCAGATATAAGGAGCGTTAACACCGCCGTAGCAGGTGATGCCGGCTTCCTGCAGACCTTCACGGATGATGCGTGCGTTTTCCATGTAATAGGCGATGATCTCCTGAACCTGCGCCCAGCCTTCGTCAGAGTAGACAGCGGCAGCCGCTTTTTGTACCGGGTAGGACACACCATTGAACTTGGTGCATTGACGACGGTTCCACAGTTGGTTGAGAGAAACTTTCTCGCCGTCGGCTGTGCTGGCCATCAGGTCGTGGGGAACCACGGTCAGGCCGCAGCGAACTCCAGTGAAACCCGCAGTCTTGGAGAAACTGCGAAATTCGATAGCGCACTTCTTGGCCCCGTCGATTTCATAGATGGAGTGGGGAATGCCCGGCTCGGTGATAAACGCTTCGTAGGCGGCGTCAAACAGGATGACGGCGTCGTTGTCCAGCGCATAATCCACCCAGCTTTTCAGCACCTCTTTGGTGGCGACAGTACCGGTGGGATTGTTGGGGAAGCACAGGTAGATAATGTCGACTTTCTCACTTGGGAAAGCCGGTGCAAAGCCGTTTTCCTCGGTGCACGGCATATAGACGATTCCCTCGTAATAACCTTTTTCATCGGCTTTGCCGGTACGGCCGACCATGACATTGGTGTCGTTGTACACCGGATAGACAGGATCGCCGATGGCCACCTTGCAGCTCAAATCGAAGATGTCGAGGATGTTGGCACTGTCGCATTTTGAGCCGTCGGAGATGAAGACCTCAGAGGCTTCCAGCTCGACACCAAGGGGCTTGTAGGCTTTGTCGATGATGGTTTGGGACAGCCAGCTATACCCTTGTTCCGGACCGTAGCCGTGGAAAGATGCACCTTTGGCCAGATCATCAACACCGTCATGGAACGCTTTAAGAACAGCGGGAACCAAGGGCTTAGTGACATCACCGATGCCGAGACGGATCACTTTATCGTTGGGATGGGCATCAGCAAACGCGGTAACTCGGCGGCTGATTTCAGGAAACAGGTATCCCGCTTGAAGTTTGAGATAGTTGTCGTTTAAACGTGCCATGGAAAATCATGTCCTCCTGAGGGCGAAAAGACAGAGTGCAGAACCGGTCGCCCAACTGCCGGTTCCGATCAGGGTAATTCGTGATGTTTTTTGTAAAGGCGTTATTGATCTGAAAGTTTTTCGTGGATCCAGTCCCCGGCGTGTTGCATATCGCGGTAGAGTCCCCGTGATGTTTCGCAGCCGCTTAACAGGATAATGGCCACTGCAGCCATGATGGCAATAGATCGGGACATGGGTTATTTCAGATCGAGAACATCCTGCATGTCGTACATGCCGGGAGCCTTGTCTTTGATCCATTGACAGGCGCGCGCCGCCCCACGGGAAAACATTTCACGGCTCATGGCGCGGTGAGTGATCTCAATGCGTTCACCCATGCCGATAAAGTAGACCGTGTGCTCACCGACGATGTCACCGCCACGCACTGTCTGCATGCCGATCTCCTCCTTGGTGCGCTCGCCGCACATCCCTTCGCGATGGTAGTTGGCCACTTTGTTGTAGTCGCGGCCCAACGCATCGGCGACCACTTCACCCATGCGCACTGCAGTGCCGGAGGGGGAATCTTTCTTTTTATTGTGGTGCAGCTCCACCACTTCAACATCAAAGCCGTCACCGAGAATGTTGGCCGCTTCTTTGAGCAGTTTGAAGCAGGCATTAACGCCGACACTCATATTTGGTGCCAGCATCACGGCGATGTTGCCGGTGGTATCGGCCAGTTGTTGACGTTGCTCCGGAGTGAATCCGGTAGAGCCGATCACCATGTTGGTCTTCACTTTGGCGCAGATTTCGGCATTGGCCAGGGTAACGTCGGGAAATGTAAAATCGATAAGGACGTCTACTGCTTTCAGGGAGGCTTCAAGCTGGTCGCTGATCAGCACATTCAGAGCACCACAACCCGCCAAAATACCGGCGTCCTGGCCAACCATAGGGTGGCCTGGGCGTTCAATGGCTGCGGCGAGGGTGATTCCTTCGGCGTCGGTAACCGCTTTGATCAGATGGCCGCCCATGCGACCGGCGGCTCCTGTGACTGCAATCTTCAGCATAAAACTCTCTTTCGTAACGTTTGAATCGGGTGAATACAGCATATCCGGGGTCGCGGGCGACTCCGGATATGCTGATGAATCAGTAATTGTTGTAATTGTGAGACTTACAGCAGTCCGTAACCTTGCATGACCGTTTTGAGCGTTTCAAGGCTGGCCGGCTGCAGGTCGCACAACGGCTGACGTATGGTCGGCTCGCATTTACCAAGCAGGGAAACCGCCGTCTTGACCGGTACCGGGTTGGACTCAATGAACATGGCGTTATGGATGTCGAGCATCTTCAGATGCATGGCGCGGGCGTCATCCCAGCGATTTTCCTCAATCGCTGTCACCATGGCTTTAACCTCTTTGGGCATGATGTTGGCGGTGACGGAGATGATCCCCTTGGCACCACATGCCATCAGCGGCAGCGTCAGGAAGTCGTCGCCGGACAGCACATCGATTTTGTCGCCGGCCTTGCTGATAATTTCACTGGCCTGAGTCACATCACCGGACGCTTCTTTGATGGCAACGATATTGTCGATCTCTGCCAGACGGATGGTGGTGCCCGGCAGCATGTTCATACCGGTACGGCCGGGAACATTGTAGAGAATTTGCGGCAGGGCCACTTCTTCAGCGATGGTCCTGTAGTGCTGATAGAGACCTTCCTGGGACGGCTTATTATAATACGGGCTGACCAGCAGTAAACCGTCAGCACCCATCTCTTTGGCGTGACGGCTCAGTTCGGTCGCTTCAGCCGTGGAGTTGGATCCGGTGCCTGCGACAACCGGAACGCGGCCATTGACCTGATCGATGCAGGCACGGATCACCAGATCGTGTTCCTCGTAATTGAGGGTTGCGGATTCACCGGTGGTGCCACAGGGCACGATGACGTCAGTGCCGTTTTCAATTTGAAATTCAACCAGTTCACGAAATTTGTCTTCATTGACGGAGCCATCACTGTTGAACGGGGTGATGATGGCGACCATGGAACCTTTAAACATGTTGTCCTCCTCCAGACAAACGAGAATGCATAAAGAGCCTTTTGTCAAAGGCTCGTGGAGCCCATGGATGGGCAACCAAACAGCCGAGTTCGTTTACGACTCGGCGATTTTGAGAGCTTTTCAAAACGATGCTTTTAAAAGCGTTTTTGCCAAAAGCCAAGGAGGGCTTTTGGCAAGGACTGCATAAATAAACAGGCGCAAAAACAACCTGATAACATAACTGACTGCTAAAGTAAAGTTACTCTGCCGTGTGGCACAGCGCAATTTCGCTGCTTATCAGGGCCGTTGCGGCTTCAGGTTGATGGGTGACGACAGCGGACTTTCCAAGCGTTGGTCGGCGAGGTCAATGACGGTGCGCACGGCATACGTATACAGCGTGCCGTTATTCACTTGGAAATCCTCATACGCGGTTTCAATCACCGGTGTGTCATTGAGAGGCTGTGCGGCAAAGTAGTTGTCGCCGCTACGTCGGTAGATGTTGTAGCCGACGATGGTCACACCTTGGCGTGATTCTTCTGCCGCCGACCAGCTCAAGCGTACCTGTTTGTCGAGTGCTTCTCCGCTCACATCCATGGGCGGGTACGGCGCGCTGTAGCAGGGGCGGTGGATCAGAATTTCGGCACCGGCATGCCCCTCGATCGTTATTGGAACGATACGATAGCGAAAGCCGACCTCCTCTTCGATGCCACTGTCCCACACAAAGATCCGTTTGCTGTTGCGGTTGGTGCTCTGGTAGTAGGCCAGATCCACCTGGCGCAGCAGGTTCTTGGGCGGACGACACTCCGGGCAGCCTTTGGCCAGGTTGTAATCGGAACGGTAGATGTCAAAGCCCTTTAAGTTGTTCAGCGGGCTGCCGTCCTGGTTGGTGGTCGGGATGTCCCAGGCCAGTAGCAGGGCGTTGCCTTTCTGATCCAGAGTGGCGTTGTTCACCGCCGAGGGCAGGGCTTTTTGTAACGGTTTGACCGGTCCAACCTTGCCGCAGGCCACAAGCAGGGTCAGGCAGATCATAATGGTCAGGCCGTGTCGCAGCTTCATGAGGTTGTCTCCTGGCGTTGCTGGCGGGCACGGGCGATCTCCGATTCGACAGCGCTACGTGCGGTTCCGCCGGTGGCGCGGCGGGCATTGACTGATGCTTCAAGGGTAACGAAGTTGTAGATGTCGTCTTCGATGGCATCGCTGAACTGCTTGAATTCGTCGATGGTCAGCTCGGGAATATCTTTGCCGTTCTCAATGCAGTAACGCACGGTTTTGCCGACGATCTCGTGGGCATTGCGGAACGGGATGCCTTTGGTGACGCAGTAGTCGGCCACGTCAGTGGCCGTGGAGAAACCCCGTGCTGCGGCAATGCGCATGTTGTCGGCTTTAACACCCATTTCAGCGATCATGTCGGCAAAGATTTTCAGGCTGCCTTTAACGGTGTCGATGCTGTCGAACAGGGGTTCCTTATCCTCCTGCATGTCCTTGTTATAGGCCAACGGCAGTGATTTCATCAGGGTCAGCAGGCTGATCAGGTTGCCGTAGACACGGCCGGTCTTGCCGCGCACCAGTTCCGGGACATCCGGGTTCTTCTTTTGCGGCATGATTGAGCTACCGGTGCAGAACGCATCCGTCAGTTCGATGAAGTTAAAATCAGCACTCGACCACAGAATCAGCTCTTCGCTCAGGCGTGACAGGTGCATCATCAACGTGGCGGACGCGGCGCAGAATTCCAGGGCGAAATCGCGGTCGGACACCGAATCGAGGCTGTTGCGGGTCACGCCGTCAAAACCGAGATCTTTGGCCACGGATTCACGGTCAATGGGAAAGGTGGTTCCGGCCAACGCGCCGGCACCGAGCGGCAGGACGTTCATCCGTTGCAGGCAGTCGTTCATGCGGCCGCTATCACGCATAAACATCTCATAGTAGGCCAGCATATGATGGGCAAACAGCACCGGCTGCGCGGTTTGCAGATGGGTATAGCCCGGCATGATGGTGTTGAGGTTGGCCTCGGCCTGATCGAGCAGCGCACCCTGCAGTTTATCGAGATAGGTGAGGATCTCTTTCATCTCGTCACGCAGATAGAGGCGGATATCAACGGCAACCTGGTCGTTGCGGGAGCGACCGGTGTGCAGCTTTCCGCCCACCGAGCCGATTCGCTCAATGAGACGTGCCTCAATGTTCATGTGGATATCTTCCAGAGCCACGGAAAACTCAATGTTGCCCGCTTCCATGTCGGTGAGAATATCCTGAAGCCCGGCACAGATCTGCTGCGCTTCATCAACGGTGATGATCTCCTGACGACCCAGCATGCGGGCGTGAGCCATTGAGCCCTGGATGTCGTAACGGTACATGCGCTGGTCAAAGTCGATGGAGGCAGTGAACTCCTCGACAAATTTATCGGTAGGCTGGGTGAAACGGCCACCCCAGAGTTTTTCGCTCATATGTTTGCTCCTTTAAACAGTGTCCGTATCAACCGGACTGAAATTGATCCGCTGCCAGCCGCCGGAGGTGTCCGGGGCGAAAATGCTGTGAACCTTGAGTGGCATGCGCGTGGTGCGCGGGTCAAACTCATGGAACACCGGTAAGTTAAAATAATACAAACGCGTCTCCGCGCCAAAGCGTAATCGGCACACCGACAGACCGCCAAAGGTGTCGACGGAAAATTCGTCAAGTTTGCGCGGAGCCATTTTGTGGTTTTTGTGAATGATCACCGACGAGTGGCCGAAGGTGTCTTGCGCAGAGAGTTCCGGTAGGCTGTCGCGGGTCGCTTCGGCGCTGTTGCAGAACACGGTGATGGTTTCGCGGACTCCCGGAGCCGAGGCCAGGTATTCACCATAAAAACCGTTGATCACATCACGGAAGGTGGTGTGCTCCGGCTTGGGGTTGCATTCGAGAATCGCCAGAAAATCCAGATGCTGCCGGGTTCTGAAAAACAGTTCATTGGCGTGCTGAATCACCGTACTGATATTCGATTGGTAGATGGTGCGGTAGATGTAATCGAAGCAGATCATCGCCATGAAATTGAATCCGGTTGCTTCACTGTGAAACAGTGGGAAAACTTTGCCGTGGTAGAGGTCGTGATTGTCGAGGCTCTCTTCACCGGCAAACGGATGGCTTTTTGCCTGAAAAAACACCCGCATCCGCCGATCCGATTCTTTCACGACGATGGCGGCCCAGTTGACGCGTAATTCATCGATCTCGCCACTGTTCCGATCGGTCTCAATAGCGTCTAACATCTCCTGATTGTCGTCAGCATAGGCTTCGACTAATCGGGTAAAAGCGTGCAATGGCATGTGTTCCATGCCGAACATGGTAACGGTGTTGACGCAAAACTGCTGGTCGATGATGGTCAGAGCTTCATCAAGATAGTCCACCGGCAAAGTCGCTTCCGGGAACAACAGGAAATGGAGCTTTTTCAGATTTCCCGGGCCCGTGGCGACCAGATCGAGTACGGAACGTATCCGCTGCCATTTTTGGGCACTGATCTGTTCTGGATACTCTTCCTGGTCAAAGCGGATATGGTTCGGCAGTTGGCCGATCATACAATGAAGATGGTGTCCGAGTGGAAAATCGAGCTGAACCGTTTTGTCAACGATGGTGAACATGCCGCTCTAGCCTTTTTCCACAGGGCAGACGCCGGGAATTTCACAGTTGGCCAGATCTCCGGGTGGCTCAAGGTGGCTCCAGGCCAGTTGTGGATGGAGCTGGGCGAGAATATGGCGGCAGCCGGGGGGCACGTCAATCTTCGGCAACTGCTCCGGCGCAAACCACACCGCTTCACTGAGCTCATCCGGATTGATGGACAGCTCAAAACTCTGCGGCGTGGCGCGGTAATAGAGGATGATGTAGTGGTCGCGCCGTTCTCCAACGGTAACGTGTTCATAGACGTCGATCAGGGATTCAACCGTGACTTCAAGACCGACCTCTTCCTGGACTTCCCGTTTTAATGCCGTGTGGATCGGCTCACCGTGATCAATTTTTCCGCCCGGCATCACCCATTGACCGAAAAACGGCGGAATGTTGCGCCGGGTCAGCAGGATGCGCTGCTGTTCGTCGACAATACAGGCGACCACAGAGGTCTTGATCTGTTTTTGTAACGGATAGTCCATGGAACCTACACAAAAAACGGGAAAAGCCGGGGCCGCAACGGACCCCGGCTTGCAGGATCGTGCGGTTACGCTTTTTTGTTCATCATGCTGCGAATGCGCAGACGCAGAGCGTTGAGCTTGATGAAACCTTCGGCATCCGCCTGGTTGTACACTTCATCCGCCTCAAAGGTGGCGAATTCAACATTGAACAGGCTGTCGGTGTCCGACTTGCGTCCAACCACGCGGCAGTGGCCTTTGTACAGTTTGACGCGCGCCATACCGTTAACGGTTTTCTGGGTGTCATCGATCAGCGTTTGCAGGGCTTCACGCTCCGGGGCGAACCAGTAACCGTTGTAGACCATCTCCGCATAGCGCGGGATCAGTGAATCACGCAGATGCATCACTTCGCGGTCCATGGTGATGGACTCAACGCCGCGATGAGCTTCTTCGAGAATAGTGCCGCCCGGTGTTTCATAGACGCCACGGCTCTTCATGCCGACGTAACGGTTTTCCATCAGGTCGATACGACCGATGCCGTGCTTGCCACCCAACTCGTTGAGCTTGGCCAGCAGGTTGGCCGGGGACAGTTGTTCGCCGTTGATGGCGACCGGGTCACCATTTTTGAACTCGATCTCAACGAATTCCGGTTGGTCCGGGGCATCTTCGGGACGAGTGGATAGGACGTACATCTCCTCCGGTGCTTCTGCCCAGGGGTCTTCAAGAATGTCACCCTCAAAAGAGATGTGCAGCAGGTTGCGGTCGCTGCTCCAGGGGAATTTCTTGCTGGTCGGTACCGGAATGCCGTGCTTCTTGGCGTAGGCCTCCAGAGCACTGCGGCTGTTGAGATCCCATTCGCGCCATGGTGCGATGACATGGATACTCGGATCGAAGTGGTAGTAGCCCAGCTCAAAACGGACCTGGTCGTTGCCTTTGCCGGTGGCGCCGTGGGATACCGCATCAGCGCCTTCGGCGAGGGCGATCTCCATCTGCTTTTTGGCGATCAACGGACGGGCAATGGATGTGCCGAGGAAGTAACGGCCTTCGTAAATGGCGTTGGCGCGGAACATCGGGAATACGAAGTCGCGGACAAACTCTTCGCGCAGATCTTCGATAAAGCATTTGCTGGCGCCGGTTTTCTTGGCTTTCTCAGGGATGAAATCGAGTTCTTCACCCTGACCGAGGTCGGCTGCGAAAGCAATCACTTCACAACCATATTCTTCGACCAGCCATTTGAGGATGATTGAGGTGTCCAGGCCTCCGGAGTAGGCGAGGACCGCTTTTTTGATAGTGCCTTTTTTTTGCATGAGCGTCTCCTTGTGACACAAAACAGTGACGGTGGTGTTCACCGCCTGTGGAATTATACTTTAATAACCCGGGTTCGGGCCATCAGGTCGTGCAGACCACGCTTGTCGGCACGGAACGCGACCATCAGGTAGCCGATACACAACAGCACCCCGGAGAAAAACTTGCCAATGACTTCACGAACAAACGCCTGACCGTAGCCGACACCGCCGCCATCGTTATGGATGACCTTGATACGCAAGGCCATTTTGCCCGGCGTCTGGCCATTGTAGCCGGTGAAAAAGACATAATAAGCGATTGACAGGACCATACCCATGGCCAACATCAACAGGGCCACCGTGGGGTCCGCTTCCGGGTCCATGGTGCCGCCGAGAACCATCTGCATGCCAAAGCCCATGCCGAAACCGATGACTTGTAGCAGCACTGAATCGATAATGGATGCCAGAACACGAACCCAGAAACCCGCTGGAACATCCTCCATCGCCGTTGTGGTCGCCGGTTGAGCGACGGGTGGTGTCGGAGGAACGGGTGCCGTTGTCGGCATGGTCGCATCTTCTGTCAGCAGTGGTTCTTCCTCAATGACAACGTTGGGTGCCTCAAGGGTGAACTGTTCAGAACATTGCGGACAGGTCACCTTGGCCGGTAACGGCGGCAGTTTGTCGTCGGCAATCTCTTTGCTGAACTGACAGTGTGGACATTCAATGTTCATCGCTTACTCCTTGTTCATCAGGGTGGCCATGATCGCTTTCTGGACGTGAAGGCGGTTTTCCGCTTCATCAAAGACCACCGAATGGCGACCTTCGATAACGTCGTCGGTAATCTCTTCGCCGCGATGTGCCGGCAGGCAATGGAGCACCAGGCAGTCACCATCGGCGGCATCAATCACTTCGGCATTGATCTGGAAGCCAACAAAATCTTTTTCGCGCTGCAACTGTTCCTGCTCCTGGCCCATGCTCGCCCATACATCGGTATTCAGCACATCAGCACCCCAGGCGGCTTGCAACGGATCATTGGTGTAGGTGATCTTGGCACCCAGTTGTTCAGCCCGTTCAATCACCGAGGTATCCGGCTCATAGCCTTTCGGCGTGGCCACGCGCAGCTCAAATCCGAGCACAGCCGCGGCATTGATCCACGAATGGGCCATGTTGTTGCCGTCGCCGATCCAACAGTAGACCTGATCTTTGTAGCTGCCTTTGTGTTCCAGAACCGTAAACAGGTCGGCCATTACCTGGCAGGGGTGATAACTGTCGGTCAGGGCATTGATCACCGGCACATCGGCATAACGGGCCAGCTCCTCGATCCCCTCTTGGGAGAAGGTGCGGATCATGATGCCGTCAACGTAGCGTGACATCACTCGCGCCGTGTCTTTGATCGGTTCTCCGCGGCCAAGCTGGGTGTTGCTTGATGACAAAAACAATGCGTGACCACCCAATTGGTACATGCCCACTTCAAAGGAGATGCGGGTGCGGGTGGAACTCTTCTCAAAAATCATTCCCAGGGTTTTTCCGGCCAGCAGCGGATGGGCAATGCCTTGCTTCTGTTTGTCCTTGAGCTCTTTGGTCAGAGCAAAAATGGCATCAAGCTCTGCAGCCGTCCAGTCGGTCAGACAGAGAAAATGGTTAGTCACAATAACACTCCTGTTTATGGGGCCATCGCCTGGCGGCAGCCCGATCAGTGAACCGCTTAGCGGTTATAGTTGGGACGATCTCCCTCGTAATATTTATACGGTGCATGATACTTGCCGCGACTTGGTGCAAAATGATTCCAAATCAGGGCGGCAATCACCAGCGAAAGGATAATAATCGTTCCGATGATGGCTTCTCTGGATGGTTTCATTGACTCCTCACTAGCTTAAAAGTCATGCCGTGTTGTTATCTGTTTTTCTCCACCTCGCTCAACACCTCGCCAAGGATCGTCATGGCCTGGTCGATCTCTTCGCGGCTGACGATCAATGGCGGCACGAAACGCAACACGCTGCCGGCAGTGCAGTTGATCAACAGCCCTTTGGCCATGGCTTGTTTGACGATGTCCGCACCGGGAGTCTCCAGTTGCAGGCCGAGAATCAAACCACGACCACGCACGGCTCCGGCGAAGGAAAACCGGCTGCTCAGTGCTTCGAGTTGCTCACGCAGATAATCACCCATGGCCACGCAGTTGTCGAGCACGCCGTCATCAAGCAGACAACGCATGGCGGCGACGGCAGCGCTGGTCATTAGCGGGTTGCCGCCAAACGTGGAGCCGTGCGTACCAGGGACAAAGGTTGCGGCGACCTCTTCAGTGGCGACCATGGCACCGATGGGCGGACCGCCGGCCAGAGCTTTGGCCAGAGTCATAATGTCCGGAGCGATCTCGTCGTGTTGATAGGCGAACAGGGTTCCGGTACGACCGCAGCCGACCTGAACCTCGTCAAATACCAGCAGCAGGTCCTGCTCATCGCACAGTTGACGCACCGCCTTGAGGTAGCCTTCAGGTGGGACATTGACGCCGCCTTCACCCTGAACCGGTTCCAGCATGACCGCACAGGTGTTGGGGCTGATGGCACTACGCATGGCGTCGATATCGCCGAACGGCACATATTTGAAACCGGGAACCACCGGAGTGAACCCTTTGCGTACGGCGTCCTGGCCGGTGGCACTGATGGTGCCGATGGTGCGGCCGTGGAACGAGGCCAGCGCGGTGATCACTTCAAAGCGGTTTTCACCGTGCTTTTCAGCGCTGTACTTGCGCACCAGTTTCATGGCCGCTTCGTTGGCTTCAGCCCCAGAGTTGCAGAAGAACACCCGGTCGCCGAAAGAGTGCTCGCAGAGAATCTCCGCCAGCTCAATCTGGCTTGGAATATGGTAGTAATTCGAGCAGTGGATCAACGTTGCCGCCTGCCGCTGCAGGGCCTCAACCACTTTGGGATGACAATGGCCCAGGTTGTTGACCGCGACACCGGCGAGAAAATCGAGATATTTGTTGCCATCGGCATCCCACAGCCAGCAGCCTTCGCCTTTCACCGCAACCAGCGGGTAGCGGCCGTACGTGGTTGTAATATGCTGATCACCGCGGGTGATCCAGTCTTGTGATGTGCTCATCGTTTAAACCTCGCTACAGCGGTGCCGATCCCTTGGTCGGTAAAGATTTCCAGCAGACAGGCATGTTCCATGCGGCCATCGATAATGTGGGCTTTTTTCACCCCTTCCATCACCGCATCGACACAGCAATTGACTTTGGGGATCATGCCGCCGCCAATGGTGCCATCGTCTATTAAGCCGGGAACTTCATCAATGTCAATGGTCGAAATCAGCTCGCCCTGTTTGTCTTTGACCCCTTCAATGTCGGTAAGCAGAATCAGCTTCTCGGCATGCAGGGCTCCAGCCACTCGACCGGCAACCAGATCGGCGTTGATATTATAGGTTTCACCGTTGACACCAACACCCACCGGAGCAATGACCGGGATAAAGCTGCTCTCCTCAAGGGCGGTGAGGACCGCCGGATTGATGGAAGCCACTTCGCCGACCATGCCGACATCGATGATTTCCGGAGTCAGAGTGTCTGGATTGATGCGTTTCATCTCCAGCTTGCGGGCGGTGATCAGGTTGCCGTCCTTGCCGGACAAGCCAACCGCTTTGCCGCCGAAGTGGTTGATGTTGCCGACGATCTCTTTGTTCACCTTGCCGCCAAGCACCATTTCGACGACGTTCATGGTTTCGTGATCGGTGACGCGCATGCCCTGGACAAAGTCCGTTTCACGGCCCATCTCCTTAAGCACTTTGCCGATTTGTGGTCCACCACCGTGGACGATGACCGGATTAAGGCCGATCAGCTTGAGCAGGATGATGTCGTTGGCAAAGCTCTCTTTAAGGTGCTCTTCGACCATGGCATTGCCGCCGTACTTGATGACAATGGTTTTATTGTTGAAGCGCTGGATATACGGCAATGCCTCGACCAGCACTTTGGCTTTATTGATAATTTCCTGCATGCTTGAAACCCTTTCAACCGCTAGAGAATAAAGCGGGACAAGTCTTCGTCACCAACGATATCACCAAGACTTTCCCGGACCTGAGCCACGTCAATGGTCAGGGTTTTCTCGTTCATTTCCGGAGCGTCAAAAGAGAGCTCTTCGAGCAGTTTCTCCATGATGGTGTGTAAACGACGTGCACCGATATTTTCTGTCTGTTCGTTGACTTGGGCGGCCGTGCGGGCAATTTCGTGAATTGCCTCGCTGGTAAAACTCAGGGTGATGTTTTCTGTGGACATCAGGGCCTGATACTGGTTGACCAGCGAATTTTTCGGCTCGGTGAGGATGCGAACAAACTCCTCCTCACCCAGATTGTCCAGCTCAACGCGGATTGGAAAGCGCCCCTGCAACTCCGGGATCAGGTCCGATGGCTTGGCCACATGAAATGCTCCGGCGGCCACGAACAGTATGTGGTCGGTTTTGACCGCACCGTACTTGGTGTTCACGGTACTGCCTTCAACAATGGGCAGAATGTCGCGTTGTACGCCCTCACGGGACACTTCCGGTCCTTGACCACCGTCTTTGCTCGCCACTTTGTCGATTTCATCAATAAAGATGATACCACTTTGTTCGGTGAGGTCACGGGCTTGTTGTTGGACATTGTCCATATCGACCAGTTTTTCCGCTTCCTGATCAATGAGAATCTGGCGTGCTTCGCTGACGGCAATGCGGCGGCGCTTGGTTTTCTTCGGGAACATGTTGCCGAACATCTCCTTGATGTTCAGGCCCATATCTTCAGCTCCCGGTGGCGTTAACACCTCCATGGCCGGAATGGTGCTCTCCTCGGTTTCCAGTTCGACAAAACGGTTATCCAGCTCACCCATGCGCAACAGGCGGCGTAGTTTGTCTCGGGTCGAACTGCTGCTGTCGTCTTCGCTGTCGAGGTTTTTGCGCTCCCCGGGCAGCAGCAGGTCAAGCAGCTTCTCTTCAGCGCGCTCTTCTGCTTTGAGACGGACCTTCTTGGCTTCCTGTTCGCGTACCATGATAATAGCCAGTTCCACCAGGTCGCGCACCATGCTTTCGACATCGCGGCCAACATAGCCGACTTCGGTAAATTTGCTGGCTTCGACTTTGATAAATGGTGCCTGGGCCAGTTTGGCCAGTCGCCGGGCAATTTCGGTTTTACCGACGCCGGTGGCACCGATCATAATGATATTCTTCGGCGAGATCTCGTCGCGCAACTCCGCTGGGACCTGTTGACGTCGCCAGCGGTTGCGCAGGGCGACAGCCACGGCACGCTTGGCGCCGCGCTGGCCGATGATGTAACGATCCAGCTCCGAGACAATCTCCCGCGGGGTAAAATTGGTCATGACAATGTTTCCATACTGATGTTGTCGTTGGTGTAAATGCAAATCTCTGCCGCAATGGTCAGTGCCTGCTCGGCAATTTGCTCCGGCACCATGTCGGTGTTGCGCAACAAGGCGCGTGCTGCCGCCTGGGCATATGGACCACCGGAGCCGATGGCAGCAACGCCATCGTCGCTTTCAATAACGTCGCCAACGCCGGAGATAACCAGAGTCTGGTCGCGATCGGCGACGAGTAACAGAGCTTCAAGGCGGCGTAATACACGGTCATTGCGCCAGTCTTTGGCCAGGGCTACGGCTGCGCGGGCCAGTTGGCCGCGAAACTCCTGCAGTTTGGCCTCGAACTTTTCAAACAGAGTGAACGCATCTGCTGTACTGCCGGCAAAGCCAGCGATAATCTGATCGTTGTGCATGCGCCTAATTTTACAGGCACCGTGTTTCATGACGGTATGTCCCAGCGTCACCTGACCGTCTCCGGCCAAGGTTACTTGGTCATCCCGGCGAACACAGACGATGGTGGTTCCTCGAAACATGTTGTTGTCCTATCTGCATCCGTTGACCTCCGAAGGGCAAACGGCGTGCTAACCGCCCAAAGTCAGGCGTTTTCAGGGAAAGATTCCACTTATACCATTTGCCCCCATGGTGAGGCAAAAAGAAAAAACAGCCGCCGCTGCAGGGAGGGAGGCTGTTTAAAAACGTTCTGTTGCGGCGCCCTTCGCAGGATATTGAAAAAATCCTGTTGGCGATGGATCACATCCTGTCAGGCTAAGGGCGGGGTGAAGACCACCAATAATTCCACCGGTTGGTCGCCGATGTTTTTTAAACCGCGCATGGTGTGCGGTTCGATCACCAGACAGGTGCCGGTACCGAGTTCGAATTTTTCGTCGTCCAGAGTACACTCCACGTCTCCCGAGAGAATGTACATGGTTTCGGTATGCTCCTGTCGGTGCGGAGTGATCTCCCCGCCGGGTTCAATCCGGCCGCGGTGCAGTGACAGGTGCGGGGTGTGCTCTTTCGTCACCACGTCACGAACGAAGAACAACGGATGATCGGCAAGATCGTACTCGTCCTGTTCTGCAGTACGGATGATGGTTGACGCCATGTCTTACTCCATGATGTAGGTTTTTGCAAAAAGCTGTCTCTGCTTTTTGAAAACACGCTTTTGAAAAGTGTCATTTCCAAAAGCTCACAAAATCATCGGACTAACAGGGATACTCGTTAGCGAAACCGATTATTTTGGTCGCCCATCCATGGGCTCCACGAGCCTTTTTTGCAAAAGGCTCGCGCGCTAAAGGGCTTCGCCGACAATACCGGCAGCGGCTTCCAGAGCGTTGTTGAGTTGCTCAGGCTGTGACCCGCCGGCCTGAGCCAAATCGGGACGTCCGCCACCGCGGCCACCGACCATCTCGGCCAGCGGTTTGATCAGGTTGCCTGCCTTGAGGGTATTAGTGAGATCCTTGGTGACACTGACCAGCAGAGCCACCTTGCCGTCGTTGACGCCACCGAGAACAATCACTCCGGATTGCAGTTGATCACGCAGTTTGTCTGCCTGTTCGCGCAGTTGTTTGCCGTCGAGGTTGTCGATACGCACGGCGAGCAATTTGACGTTGTCGATTGTTTGTACCTGATCCATTAGGTTGCCGGCACGATCAGCGCTGAGGCGGTCTTCAAGGGTGGACACCTGACGTTCCAGTTCTTTTTGATGTTCCATCAGTTTTTTCAGGCGCGTGGCGAGTTGGCTGGGATCGCTCTTAACCAACGCGGCGAGATCACCGATCATCTGTTCCTGTTCGCGCACGGTGCTCAGAGCACCTGAGCCAGTGACGGCTTCAATACGGCGGACACCGGCAGCAATACCCGCTTCCTGAACGATTTTAAACAGGCCGATGTTGCCGGTGGCACTGACGTGGGTACCGCCGCACAGTTCCATGCTGAAGTCACCCATGCGCACAACACGCACACTGTCACCGTATTTTTCGCCGAACAGGGCGGTGGCCCCGGCTTTAACCGCGTCATCGGTATTCATCACGTCGGTCATGACACCGGCGTTTTCTCGGATGCGCTGGTTGACCTTCTCCTCGACCTGCTGAATCTCCTCAGGTGTCAGGGCCGAGAAGTGGATAAAGTCGAAACGCAACCGATCCGGAGTGACTTGGGAACCGGCCTGCTTAACGTGGTCGCCAAGCACTTCGCACAACACCGCCTGAAGGATATGGGTGGCGCTGTGGTTGAGGGCACAGGCGGTGCGTTGCTCCACATCGACATGCAGTTCAGCGGCCTGACCGACACTCAGGGTGCCTTCATCAATGGTGGCAACATGCACGTGCAGATTCGGCAACGGTTTGAGTGTTTCGCTGATGGTGGCTTTGACCCCTTCAGCGGTCAGGGTGCCGCCGTCGCCGCTCTGACCACCGGATTCGCCGTAAAACGGGGTGATCGAAGTGATGATCTCAACGGTTTCACCGGCTGAAACCGATTCCACCTGCTGGCCGTCTTTGAGCAACGCCAGCACCGTACCGAAATCGTCACACTTGTCATAGCCGGTAAACTCACAACTCATGCCCTGTTCAGCCAGTTGTTTGTACACCGCACCGATTCCCTCTTCGCCGGAACCCTTCCAGTTTTCGCGAGCTTTCTGACGCTGCTGTTCCATGCAGGTTTCAAAACCGGCTTCGTCGAGGGTGAAGTTCTGACCTTCAACGATGTCGGCGGTCAGGTCGACCGGGAAGCCGAAGGTGTCGTAAAGCCGGAACACGGTGTCACCGGGAATAACGGTTTGCCCTTTGGATTTGAGAGTGTCGATCTCCTCGTTGAGGATCCGCAGGCCGTTGCCGAGGGTCTGGATGAAGCGTTCCTCTTCGTTCTTGACCACTTTGGCGACATAGTCAAGACGCTCTTCCAGTTCGGGGTAAGCGTCTTTCATCGATTCCATGACGAACGTGGCGGTTTTGAACAACACCGGTTCGTCGAAACCGAGCATCTTAGCGTGACGTGCAGCGCGACGCATGATGCGGCGCAACACATAGCCGCGGCCTTCGTTGCTGGGTAGCACGCCGTCAGCGATTAAGAAGGCGGTGGCGCGACTGTGGTCGGCGATGACACGCATGGAGACATCAGCGTCCTCGTTGTCACCATAGGTTTTTCCGGCCAGTTGCTCAATGTGGGCAATGATGGCGCGCAGTGAGTCGGTGTCGTAGTTGCTTTTGACGCCCTGGACCACGGCGGTGATCCGCTCCAAACCCATGCCGGTGTCGATGGATGGCTTGGGCAGTGGGCTCAAGGTGCCGTCGGCGCTGCGCTCGTATTGCATGAATACCAGGTTCCACAGTTCGAGAAAACGGTCACAGTCGCACACGCCGAGGGCACAGTCGGGTCCGCAGGTCATCTCCTCGCCCTGGTCGATATGGATTTCGCTACAGGGGCCGCAGGGGCCGGTGTCGCCCATGGCCCAGAAGTTGTCTTTTTCACCCAGGCGCAGGATCCGTTCTTCACGCACGCCGATTTCATCGCGCCAGATGTTGAAGGCTTCATCGTCATCTTCGAACACCGACACCCACAAATCCTCGACGGGCAGTTTCATCTCTTTGGTGAGAAATTCCCAGCCAAAGCGGATGGCGTCCTGTTTGAAATAATCGCCAAACGAGAAATTGCCGAGCATCTCAAAGAAGGTGTGGTGACGGGCTGTGCGACCGACATTTTCCAGATCGTTATGTTTGCCGCCGGCGCGGACACATTTTTGCGCCGAGGTAGCGCGTTTGTAGTCGCGGGTTTCCGCGCCGAGGAACAGGTCCTTGAACTGGTTCATCCCGGCATTGGTAAACAGCAGGGTCGGGTCGTTGTGAGGAATCAGAGAGGACGAGGGGACGGCACGGTGCCCGTGCTTTTCAAAATACTGGATGAAGCGGGCGCGAATTTCGTTGGCGGTTAGCATGTCAGTCGATCTGCCTTTCTTTCTCTTTGAGATGGTCCAATATCATGGCAAGGGGAAACCCCCGGCGTTGCAAATAATTGATGATACGTCGTTTGTCGCGGTCTTCCAGCGCGGTGAAATCGAGCTTGGCGTAGCGCCGTTCCACCAGATCCGCCAGCAAGTCCATTTGGTCGTAGTGCTCATGGCAGTGCTGGACGGCTTCTGTTGCCAGAGTTTCCGGCAGCCCCTCTTTTTTCAGCTCCATCAGCAGTCGTGGACCGACGGCACGCCCCTGACGCATCAGTTGTGAGGCGCGTTCCACAGCAAATCGGGGATCGTCAATATAGCCGAGTTCGCGGCAGCGTTGCAATGCCTGTTCAATATCGTTATCCACACAGCCACGTTGTTGCAGGCGGCGGCGCAGGTCTGCTTCGCAGCGGGCGCGGCGGGTCAGCCAGCGCAGGCACAGAGCATAGGCGTCGGGCGCGGTCACGAGTCGTTGTTTTCTCCTTCGTCCCCGTCATTGTCGCCACTGAACTGATCCCAGGACAGGTCGGACGATGAGGAGATCCCGGAGACTTTGAGTTTGAAATCGTCCGGGTTGGAGCTTTGCCGTAATGCTTCATCAAAGGAGATGAGCTTTTTATGCATCAGGCTCATCAGCGACTGGTCAAAGGTCTGCATGCCGTAGGAATCAAACCCTTGCTGAATGGTATCACGCAGCAGCTTGGTTTTCTCCTTGTCGTCGATCAGCTCCCGTACCCGGGCCGTCGATACCATGACCTCGACGGCCGGGACCCGGCCTTTGCCGTCGGCGCGAGGAACCAGGCGCTGGGAAACCACGCCTTTAAGAATCGCCGACAGTTGCAGGCGAATCTGGCGTTGTTGATACGGTGGAAAGGCACCGACAATCCGGTTGATACTCTCCTGGGCGTCAACCGTATGCAGGGTGGAGAGAACCAGGTGGCCGGTTTCAGCGGCGGTCAGTGCGGTTTCAATGGTTTCATAGTCACGCATCTCACCGACGAGGATGACGTCGGGGTCCTGACGCAGGGCGGCTTTGAGGGCGTTGGCAAAGGTGTCGGTATCCACACCGATCTCGCGTTGATTGATGATACTTTTTTTATCGCGATGGAGGAACTCGATCGGGTCCTCAATGGTGATAATGTGGGCGGTGTGGTTGGCGTTGATGGCGTCGATCATGCTGGCCAGAGTGGTCGATTTACCGGAACCTGTGGTGCCGGTGACCAGAATCAGACCGCGGGTTTCATTGGTCAGTTTTTTGATGACGGCCGGTAACATCAGCTCTTCAATGGTCTGAACATTGAACGGGATGGTCCGCAGTACCATGGAGATGGAGCCACGCTGGGTAAACATGTTGACACGGAAGCGGCCCATGCCCTTCACGCCGTAGGACAAGTCCACTTCGTGGCTGTCCTCAAACTTTTTGCGCTGGAGCTCGCTCATCATGGCATAGGCCATTTTGCGGATGTCTTCCGGTGACAACCTCGGTGCCTTGGGGAGCGGGCGTAACTGGCCGTCAATCCGGTAGACCGGTGGCAGGCCGGCTTTGATATGAACGTCCGAGGCGTTGGCTTTAATCGCCATGCCGAGAATGTCGTTCAGCTCCATAGATTATTCCTCCGCAGCGGGTTCGTCGATGCTGGACAGGCCGTATAGTTCAAGGATCTGTTGCTCAATCTCGCTGGCCACTTCGGCATTATCCTTGAGGTACTGTTTGGAATTCTCGCGGCCCTGACCGATCCGTTCGTCACCGTAGGAGAACCAGGCACCGCTCTTGTTGACGATATCATTTGCTACGCCCAAATCAACCAGTTCACCCACTTTTGAGATCCCTTCACCGTACATGATGTCAAATTCGGCTTCTTTAAACGGGGGGGCGGTTTTGTTTTTCACCACTTTGACGCGGGTACGGCTGCCGATCACATCCTGCCCTTGCTTGAGGGTGGCGATCTTGCGGATATCCATGCGCACCGAGGAGTAGAATTTCAGCGCGTTGCCGCCGGTGGTGGTTTCGGGGTTGCCGAACATGACGCCTATCTTCATGCGGATCTGATTGATGAAGATCACACAGCAGTTGGATTTACTGATGGTGGCGGTCAGTTTGCGCAACGCTTGTGACATGAGGCGTGCCTGCAGGCCCATGTGGGAGTCGCCCATTTCACCTTCGATCTCGGCGCGGGGGACCAGGGCGGCAACCGAGTCAACAACCAGTACGTCAATGGCACCGCTACGGACCAGCACTTCGACGATCTCCAGGGCCTGTTCGCCGGTATCGGGCTGCGACACCAGCAGGTCGTCGGCATTAACGCCGAGCTTGCGGGCGTAGGTGATGTCCAAGGCGTGCTCGGCATCGACAAATGCGGCAATGCCGCCTTTTTTCTGGGCTTCGGCGACAATGTGCAGGGCCAAAGTGGTTTTACCGGAAGATTCCGGGCCGTAGACCTCAATGATTCGGCCGCGGGGCACGCCACCGATACCCAGCGCGATATCCAGACCGATGGACCCTGTTGAGATGGTGGAGATATCGCGCATGACATTATCTTCACCCAATCGCATGATACTGCCTTTGCCGAACTGTTTCTCGATCTGGCCCATGGCCAGATCAATGGCCTGCTTACGGTTGTCAGTTGCCATGATAATGCGTTCTCCTGTGGAAAGTGTCGGGAAACGGTCTGCCCTGTTTGAAAACCGGGGAAAACCGGAAGGTTTTACGAACAATTCTGAATTGTTACGGATAGCATAGAAAAGGCTCAATTTTCAACCGTTTCTTGGGGTGGTTCTGCCACATTTATTGCTGACGGCTGCTGGTGTTTATGTCGGGCTGAGGGTGCGGCGCAGCCAGTCCAGAGCCGTGTACGCTGTTTTGACGCGCACCTGGTTGCGGTCACCGCTGAAATGGCATTCGCGCACTTCCGTGTGTTGCGGTGTTGCCAGCCCGATAAATACCGTGCCGCAGGGCTTTTCCGCTGTGCCACCACCGGGGCCGGCAATACCGGTGACGGCGATGGCGTAATCCGTGCGGGCGCGTTGGCGAATCCCGGTGACCATGCCGCGGGCGCATTCGGTGCTGACCGCACCTTTTTCCAGCAGCAATTCGTTGGAGATCCCCAGCCAATCGTGTTTGGCGGAATTGGCGTAAGTGACGGCGCCCCGTTCCAGGTAGGCTGAGCTGCCGGGCAAATCGGTAAGCAGTTTGGCGATCAGGCCGCCGGTGCAAGATTCGGCAAGTGACAGCGTGACCTCTGCATGACACAACAGGTGGTGGACCACTTCGGGCAGGGTCTGATCACCACTGGCGACCACATGATGTTTGAGCCGGTTGCGGACAATGTGTTCCGCCTCGTCCAAATCGCTCTCCTGTTTGCCGCTGGTGTTGAGTTTGATCAGGACCAGCGGGTATTCAAGGCGGAATGTCAAGGCGACCGATTGCGGGAACAGACTTGCCGGCAGCTGGCGTTCTATATCGTTTTCTGGCAGGCCGAAGACCTTTAAGACCCGCTCGCCGCAGAACAGGGTCGGAGTGACCAGACGTCGTAACGCCGGAATCACCTGCTGCTGAAGCATGGCTATCATTTCATGCGGTACGCCGGGCATGAAAAACGCCGGGCAGTTGTTGTGGGTGATGATAAAGCCCGGTGCCGTGCCGCAACAGTTTTCCATCACTTGTGCTTTGTGGGGGATCAGCGCTTGCTTTTCGTTGCCGGGAGGAAACGCGCGACCCGATTTTTTGAAAAAAGCTTCAATTTGACGCAGGGCCAGGTCGTTAAGGGCCAGAGTGAGATGAAACGCCTGGGCCGCCGCGCGGGCTGTGACATCATCGCGGGTCGGTCCGAGGCCACCGCTGACTAGGGCGATCACTTTCTGTTTGTTGAGTTGTTGTAAAGTGGCGGCGATCAATTGCGGTTGATCGGACAGGGTGACCGCCTGATCAATTTCATAGCCTTCACAGCGCAGGGCGCGGGCGATTTCAGCCGTGTTGGTGTCTACCACCTCGCCGTTGAGCAGTTCATCTCCAATGGTCACCACTGCAATTTTCATTATTTGATCCCATCAATGGCGTTAAAAGAAATCGGGGAAAAAGCTCATCAGGGCATAGAGGCTCAGCCAGGCGTAGATCCCGGCCACCACATCATCAAGGACCACACCGACACCATTTTTGACGTTGCTGTCAAACCAGTTGGCCGGCCACAGTTTGACAATGTCAAACAGGCGGAACAGTAAAAATGCGACGATGGCGGACGGCCAGCTGAACGGGACAAAGGCAATGGCCGTTAAGTAGCCGATCAACTCGTCGATGACAATACGTCCATCATCGACCACACCATAAATTTCTCCAGCGCGATGGGCGCTCCAGAACGAAAGCAACAAAATAAACACCCAGGCCAGAACAAATTCCTGTTGTTCCAGGCGTGCCAGCAACCAGTACAGAGGGATACCCATCAGGGTGCCGAAAGTGCCCGAGGCCACCGGCGCATAACCGAGACCGGCATTGGAAGAGAAAAATAAAATCACATGTTTCATAAGGGTTCAATGTCCTAGTTGTGAGAGGGGTCTGATTGGCTGGGGTGTTCGGCACCGAAAAGATACAGGCTCTCAATGGCTTCAGCAATGTGCGCCATATCGTGGTGTTCATTGAGCAGCAGTTCGCAGCGTACCAGGCGCGGGTCTGCCAGTTGCAGGCCCTCCGGCGACCGATGCTCAAAAGCCAGATTGTCGGCAAACTGACGCACCACCGTAATCGGACCATCTTCACACGGCGTCAAGCGTAATTGCAACATCTGCTTGAGGGCCGCACGTGCCGGGAGGTGCAGGGTGCAGCGGCGCGGATTGACGTTTTCACAATAGAAGGAAGCCGCCAGTTCGCCACCGATGAGTACATGATCTTCCAGGTGTTGCTCGCGGATCAGCAACGGCAGGCTGTCGAGTTTCCACGGAGCGCTCAGGTTGCAGCGATCCACCTCCAGCTTTGGACGCAGGCGGCTGGTATAGGCGGTTTCCCACAGTTGGCGCAACGCCGTCAGATCGCTGATCACGAATTTTTTATTCCCTGGATCAATGAGCAGGTTTTTCGCTTTGAGCTCATTGATCACCGGGCCGACAGCGCCCAGGGCGACACTCGCCCGTTCTGCGATAATGCGATAAGACTGCTGGCACAATTGTGGGTCGCGCAGCAGTTGAAAGAGAATTTTGGCGCCGGTGCTCTGTTGGCTGCGGTTGGGCGGAAGCTTGGGGCTTTTTTTGCGTCGACCGCTCACTTCATAAAACAGCGGTGGTGCGCAGATCGAGCCGTTGCCGATGGTATCAAGAAAATCAATATGGTGGTGCTGTAACTGACTCGACAGGCTTTCCGGAATATAGTCAGCCAGCAGGAGCGGTTGATGTTGTTTCAGCGTTTCGAGCTGAAAGGTCAGCAGTTGCCCCTGCTGCGGCGTGATGCGCCAGGCCAGACGTACCGGGCGCGTGATGCTGCCCCAGTCGCCGAATAGACGCAGTGAACCGCTGAACGGTGGCGGAGCATCGTCCGCAATAAACTCGGCATCCATTCCGGGGCGTTTGTGGAGAATGTCAATGACCGCCTGAATCAGTTTTTTTTCACGCGAAGTCGGTTGGCTCATAATAAAAAGGCTCACAGGTGAAAATAGGGCGTTGCCATGATATTTGCCCGTGAGTGTAAACTCTCCATGAGATCGTGTACAGATATAAAAAGTGAACATAGCTGGAGTTCAAAGGAACTCTCAGCAGTCACATTTTTGTCGGCCCAGGGCGCTAAAATCACTAATTTATGGCAATGCGGCGGCGAATTTCTCCCGAATAGCCTCAATACGCTTGCGATTCACGCCCAGATCGCTGTGCCCCAACCGCGACGCCGAGCGCACATCAATCCGTCCTGGTGCGGAAAAATAAAACTCCACATCATCGACAAAGCCCATCACCGCACTGGAGAATTCACAGCGGATGTAATCGTCACGTTGTTCGATCAGGGTCGCGCGCGGCCATTCTTTCAGAATGGAAAGTAGCGTATTACATGCCTGGGGTTGTGAATCTGTGTATCCCAGCGGGGCAATGGCATGCTTTTCGTCCGCCTCCGGACTCTGGCTGTTGACACAGTTGGGCGAGGAAGGGCAGGAGCGAAGTTGACCATTGTGAATGCCCAGATCGTCCGGCGGGGTTCCGGCACAGCCCCATACCATGCCGGTGAGGGTGAGCAGGGCAAGGGTGGATTTATGTTTCATGAGGTTCCTCCGAGAAAGTGGTTTCTTACAGCTTACCATACGTTTTTCTAGTTTCTGACTGCACTTTTGGATGGCTAGAGTGGGTGCTTTCTCTCTTGATGTTCTTTCAAATTAAGGTGTTGATTATTGATTCCTCTTTAAGTAGCTTGAAATTTGTTGTTTTGTAAATGATTTGAACCCTTGTCATTATACTGGCTTTTGTAGCGGTGAGAGGGTTACGATCCTGCTACCATATTTATCTATTAACGTTCTTTATGGGTGAACTCCACTTTATTGGGCGAGGCTCTCGGGCTTACTTCCTCATGCTGCCGAGAGCTTCATTGCCAGCAAAGATCTCGTCAGATATACCAATCTAAGCTTAAATATTTTTTTCAAAAGGACCTTTCGTGAATAAACAACAACTCGCCGCCAAAATTTGGGAATCCGCCAATCAGATGCGGTCAAAAATTGAGGCGAACGAATATAAAGACTACATCCTCGGCTTTATCTTTTATAAATACCTCTCAGACAAGCTGGAACAGTTCGCAAAAAGTCAGGACTTCAGTGCAGAGGACATTCGTGCACTCTCAGAAGACGACACAGAAACGGTCGATTTTATCAAACGCAACTTGGGGTACTTTATCGCCCACGAGCATCTGTTTTCGACCTGGATTGAGCAGGGTGGCGACTTCGAGGTTGCCCATGTGCGTGATGCTCTGTCTGCGTTCAGTCGCCTCATTCATACTGACCATAAAGACCTGTTTGAGGGCATCTTTAAGACTCTGGAAACCGGCCTAAGCAAACTTGGCGACACGGCGGCCAAACAGACCAAGGCCATCAGTGAACTTATTCAGCTGATTAAAGATATCCCGATGGATGGCCGCCAGGGATACGATGTCCTCGGCTTTATCTACGAGTATCTGATCAGCATGTTTGCCGCCAATGCGGGCAAAAAGGCCGGTGAGTTTTACACGCCGCACGAGGTTTCCGTGCTCATGTCTGAGATCATTGCCGATCACGTTAAGGGCAAAGAGAAAATCGATATTTACGACTCCACCAGCGGCTCCGGCTCGTTGCTGCTCAATATCGGTAAATCCATTGCCAAGCACATGGGCAATCAAGGCACGATCAAATACTTTGCTCAGGAATTGAAAGAAAACACCTACAACCTTACGCGCATGAATCTTGTAATGCGCGGTATCCTGCCGACGAATATCGTCACGCGCAACGGCGATACATTGGAGGATGACTGGCCTTTTTTTGACGACAACGATCCCGTCAACTCTTACGAACCACTCTATCTTGATGCCGTGGTATCAAATCCACCGTACTCGCAACAATGGGACCCTGACCACAAGGACAGCGACCCGCGTTACTCCCGTTTTGGCCTTGCGCCCAAATCCAAAGCCGACTATGCCTTTTTGCTGCATGATCTTTACCACCTGAAGCCTGATGGTATCATGGCCATTGTTTTGCCTCACGGTGTGCTGTTTCGCGGCGGGGAAGAAGGAGAAATCCGTAAGAACCTGATTGAGGACAATCATCTCGATACCATTATTGGTTTGCCGGCCAATATTTTCTTTGGCACCGGTATCCCCACCATCATTCTGGTACTCAAGCAAAAACGCCAAAAAAATGATGTGCTTATTGTTGATGCTTCCAAGGGCTTTGCCAAAGAGGGCAAAAACAACAAACTGCGCGCCTGCGACATCAAAAAAATCTGCGATACCGTCATTAAGCGGCAAAGCGTCCCGTGCTACAGCCGTCTAGTCAGCAAAAAAGAGATTCGGGAAAACGATTACAACCTCAATATTCCCCGCTATGTGGATTCCTCCGAACCTGCGGAAAGGTGGGATCTCTATGCCTCCATGTTCGGTGGCATTCCACAAAGCGAGCTAGACGTTTTAAACGACTATTGGCAGGCCTTTCCCGGCTTGCGTGACGTACTCTTTAGTGATGATGGCACGCCTTATGTGGCCCTCAAGGTGGATGATCTTGCTCAGGGTATTCGCGAACATGTCGAAGTGCAGAACTTTGAAGCACGGTTTGCCGAAGTTTTTGCCGATTTTCCCGGCTATTTGCGGGGTGAGCTGATCGACAGCATGTTGACGCTCCACGTCCCACGCCAGGAATCTCGCATGGGAGAGGAAATTTTCACCCGTCTTGAGCCGTTACCGCTGATTGACAAATACCAGGCGTACCAGTTGCTGGACGATCACTGGCAACAAATCGCCATCGACCTTGAAATTCTCCAGACCGAAGGTTTTGAAGCCTCTCGTGTGGTGGAGCCGAACCTGGTGATTAAAAAGAAAAACGGTAAGGACGTTGAAGTGCAAGAGGGCTGGAAAGGCCGTATTATGCCTTTTGAGCTGGTGCAAACGACTTACCTGAAACCGCAGCTGGATGCGCTGCGCGATAAAGAAAACCGACTGAGTGAAATCAGTGCATCCTTTGAGGAAACCTTGGAGAGTTTCAGCGAAGAGGAAAAGGAAAGCGCCATTGCGCAGGAATTCGTGCATGAATCCGGCGAGAAGTTTGTCAATTCCGCTGTCACCAAAGAGGCAAAACAGCTGAGAGCCGAGTCAAAAAAGTCCGGGGGATTTAATGCAGACACGTTCGAAGGCAAAATTATTCAAGTTGCCAACTGGATTGCTGAAGAGAAAACCCTTAAAGCCGCTGTCAAAAAAGACGCCGATGCTCTGCATCTGCTGACCAAGAAGACCATTGAAAGTTTAAGTGATGCACAGGTGAACGAACTGCTGGAACACAAGTGGATTACGCCACTCAATATCGTTCTTCACCAGTTACCCGGTCAGCAGGTTGATACCTTAACGACCAGACTGCAAGCGCTGGTAGAAAAGTACCAAATCACTTACTCAGACAATGCCCGTGAGATTCAGCAGACGGAAGAAGAACTCGCCGACATGATCGACGAGCTGGATGGCAATGAGTTTGATCTGAAAGGTCTCGCTGAACTGAAAATTCTTCTGAGGGGCGGATACGATGGCGAATAAAAAGGATAGTAATGTGCCAGAGATTCGGTTTCTTGGCTATGTGAATGGGTGGACCGAGAATCCTTTAGGTGAAATTTATACAAAAATAAGAAATGCATTCGTAGGTACAGCAACACCTTATTACACGAAAAATGGTTATTTTTATCTTCAATCAAATAATGTGAAAAATGGGAAAATAAATAGAAAAACAGAAATTTTTATTGATGAAGAATTTTATTTTAAACAAGAAAAAAACTGGCTAAGAACAAATGATATTGTAATGGTTCAATCTGGACATGTTGGGCACACTGCAGTCATTCCGAATGAACTTAACAACTCCGCAGCGCACGCTCTAATAATTATATCCAAACCATTAAAAAAAAGCTGCCCTTATTATTTGAATTTTTATTTTCAGACATATAGGGCTAAACAAGATATTGGAAATATAACTACTGGCAATACAATCAAACATATTCTTGCCACTGATATTAAACGATTTAACGTTTTTTTTCCTCCTTATGAAGAACAAACAAAAATTGGCACCTATTTCAAAAAGCTTGATCGAATAATTGAGCTGCATCAGCGCAAGCACGACAAATTGGTCACGCTGAAACAGGCGATGCTGCAAAAGATGTTTCCGCAAGATGGTGCTTCTACCCCAGAAATTCGCTTTAATGGTTTTGAGGGGGATTGGGAAAAGAAAAAGCTGCGTGATGTTTGTAATTCATTCGACTACGGGCTGAACGCTGCAGCAAAAAAATATGATGGTAGAAATAAATATATTCGCATTACAGATATTGATGAATTTTCTCGCTGTTTCTCCCAAACAGATCTCACTTCACCAGAGGCGGACCTCCCAAGTTCTCAGAACTATTTATTGTGCGAAGGAGATATTTTGTTCGCTCGAACTGGTGCTTCCGTAGGAAAGACCTATCTCTACAGAGAAATTGACGGGAGGGTCTTCTTTGCAGGTTTTTTAATTCGTGCCAGAGTGTCAAATACTGAATCCACTGATTTCATTTTTTATACAACATTGTCTAGCAACTATGAAAACTTTGTGACGATTACCTCTCAGAGGTCTGGACAACCCGGAATTAATGCGAAAGAGTATTCAGAATATACTTTTCTAGTGCCATCGGTTACCGAACAAAAAAAAATTGGTACTTATTTCCGCAAATTCGACGCGCTGATCTCACAACACGCCACCCAGCTGAAAAAACTAAAACAGATCAAATCAGCCTGTCTGGGGAAGATGTTTGTATAAATTGCACGCCATGAAATTAAACCAAGGACTGAACGCATGACCACGTTTTCCAAAGAGGCCGACTTTGAGCAGGCCGTTATCCATGAGTTGTCCCAGCGCGGCTGGGAGTCGCAGGTGATTAAGAATCCAAGCGAAAAAGAGCTGCTGGAAAACTGGGCTACCATCCTGTTTGAGAATAATCGCGGGGTGGACCGGCTCAATGATGTCCCACTGACGGAGAGCGAAATGCAGCAGATCATGGAGCAGGTGATTGAGCTGCGCACTCCACTGAAGTTGAACGGCTTTATCAATGGCAAGACCGTTGCCATTACCCGCGACAACCCGGATGACACCTTGCACTTCGGTAAGGAAGTCAGCCTGAAAATTTACGATCGCCACGAGATCGCTGCGGGGCAGAGTCGCTACCAGATTGTCCAACAGCCGCGTTTTGCTCGTGGTTCCAAGATTCTCAACGACCGCCGTGGTGATCTGCTGTTGTTGATCAATGGCATGCCGGTGATTCACATCGAGCTGAAAAAAAGCGGTGTGCCGGTGAGTCAGGCCTATAACCAGATTCAGAAGTATTCCCGTGAGGGGATTTTTACTGGTCTGTTTTCCCTGGTGCAGCTGTTTGTTGCCATGGAACCACAAGAGGCACTTTATTTTGCCAATCCTGGGCCGGACGGTGTTTTTAATAAAGATTACGCTTTTCACTGGGCGGACTTTAACAACGAGCCGATTAACGACTGGAAGGCGTTTACCTCCGGCTTGCTCTCCATCCCTATGGCGCACCAGTTGATTGGTTTTTACACCGTGGCGGATGAGTCCGACGGTGTGCTGAAAGTGATGCGCAGCTATCAGTATTATGCCGCCCATGCCATTTCCGATCAGGTGGCGAAGACGGACTGGAAAAATCCCAACCGCCTTGGTGGCTACATCTGGCACACCACCGGCTCGGGTAAAACCATGACCAGCTTCAAGTCCGCTCAGTTGATCGCCAACTCCAAGGATGCGGATAAGGTGGTTTTTTTGCTGGATCGCGTCGAGCTGGGCACACAGACTTTTGAAGCCTATCGGGACTTTGCCGGTGATGGCAATACGGTGCAGGCGACCGAACATACCGGCATTCTGGTGACGAAACTCAAAAGCACCGACCCGGCCGATACCCTGATTGTGACCTCCATCCAGAAAATGAGCCGACTTAAGGATGAAGAGGGTGGTTTGAACGCGCACGATCTGGAAAAAATCCGTGCTCAGCGCATTGTGTTTATCATCGATGAGTGTCACCGTTCGACCTTTGGCGACATGCTGATCGATATTAAACACAGCTTCAAAGGCGCGGTGTTCTTTGGCTTTAGCGGTACGCCCATTCACAAGGAAAATACTCGCAAAGACAACACCACCACCGATGTGTTCGGCAATGAGTTGCACCGTTACAGCATTGCCGATGGCATCCGCGATAAGAACGTGTTGGGCTTTGATCCTTACCAAGTCGCCACCTACCGCGACCGGGATGTGCGTCAGGCCGTCGCCCTGGAAAGAGCCAAAGCCGTTACACCGCAAGAAGCCTTTGCTGATCCGAAGAAAAAGAAGATCTTTAATCGCTATATGAATGATGTGCCGATGGCGGGCTACCGGGATGGTTTAGGCGTTTACCAAAAAGGAATTGAAGATTATCTGCTTAATAGCCAATACCGCCGTGATGAACATCGCGAAGCGGTGGTTCAGGATATTGCCGACAATTGGCCTACTCTGAGTCAGGGCGGAAAATTCCACGCAATTTTTGCCACCAGCAGCATTCAAGAGGCGATTGAATATTACCGACGGTTCAAAGCGAGATTCCCAGACTTAAAAATTACCGCGCTGTTTGATCCGCATATCAGTGATGAAGATGGTGGCTGTGATCCTGTTTTTAAAACTGACGGGCTTGTAGAGCTGCTGAAGGATTATAATCAGGCGTATGGGCAAAATTTTGATTTGGGCAGCCACGGGAAGTTTAAAAAAGATATCGCCAACAGGCTTGCTCACAAAGAATCCTATAAGCGTATTGCCAATGAGCCGAACAAACAGCTTAATCTGCTGATTGTCGTGGACCAGATGCTTACTGGTTTTGATTCAAAATGGGTGAACACCCTTTATCTGGATAAGGTGCTGAAATATGAGAATATCATTCAGGCCTTTTCCCGAACAAATCGTTTGTTTGGGCCGGATAAGCCGTTTGGCACCGTCCGCTATTACCGTAGACCGCACACCATGAAACGCAATGTCGATGCTGCGGTAAAACTCTATTCCGGTGATAAACCTATAGGTCTTTTTGCAAACCGTTTGCCGATAAATCTCGAACGGATGAATGGGGTTTTTGCCGAGATTGCGGCAATTTTCACTGATGCAGGTATCGATGATTTCAAAAAACTGCCGGATGATCAGAGTGAACGGGCTGCTTTTGCCAAATGTTTTCAGGAATTCAGCGCTATTCTCGAGGCGGCGAAAATACAGGGCTTTACCTGGGAGAAAACCATCTATGAATTTGAAGGTGGTCTGACGATAACGCTAGATATCTCTCACCAGCAATATCTGACGCTGCTGCAACGTTATAAAGAGCTGGCCAACGGCGGTGGTGGCGCTGGTGATGACGTTCCTTTCGATATCGACAGTCACATTACCGAGATCGACACCGGTAAGATCGATGCCGATTACATGAACTCGCGTTTCGAGAAATACCTCAAAGTCTTGCAGAATGGTGGTGACGCTGAGGCACTGGAGGCAACGCTGATTGAGTTGCAACGCTCGTTTTCTTCGCTCTCGCAGGAACAGCAAAAGATTGCCGCAATCTTTCTGCATGATATCCAGCGTGGCGACGTTGAGATCGATCCGCAGCGTAGCTTCCGCGATTACCTGACCGACTACCAAGCCAAGGCAAAGAACAGGGAAGTTGAAGCCCTTGTTGAATCTTTGGGTGTTGATGCCGACCAACTCACCACGTTGATGAACACCAACACCACAGAAGCCAATCTGAATGAATACGGCCGCTTTGATAACCTTGTGGCAACGATCGACAGACAAAAAGCCAAAGACTATTTTGAAGAGCTTGAAGGCCAAGCCCTTCCGGCATTTAAAGTGAATATCAAAGCCGCCAATTTGCTGCATGATTTTGTCCTTCAAGGTGGCTTTGAGCTTGATGCCGCCAGTGGTTTGCAGAACGATATTGGTGAAAATAATCCTCTAGAGATCGGGTAAGTAGCTGTTGAGCAGGTGTTTTACTCGTCACGCCCCTTTTCCTCTGTTGCCAACGTATGCAACTTCGTTGCAGGTGTTTTTTTGTCCAGCGGCGGCCATTGTTTTTGGCAATCTGTGGCGGTATACTCCATCACCTCGTCGTCGTTGTCTCGACACGGCAGCACGCGATGCAGGGATTTTTGTGCGGCTTTTTTCACATCGCGATCAAGGGGTTTAAGATCTGTAGGGCTCCGGCACATAATTGTCTTTAAGGGCATGAGTGAAGCAAGGAGGGTAATTCTCTCAACGGTGTTGAGACTTTTGGTGCGGCCACGTTGAAAATAGAAATTTAGCAATCTCCATCTCATCAATCCATCCGATCCCGTGCTTTTCTCATCCCCTCAAAGAGAGACGCTGCAATCTCCTCGGGAAAGCCTTGGGGCAGCATGTTCTCCACCTGCTCAATCGCACCATCCAATCTTTCGAGCGTTTCATCCATGATGCGGTTCATCTCTTCCGCGGGGAATTTACACCGTTTGGCCGTGGCCAGCCAATGGCGACGAAACATCCGCTCCCAGTGATAATGGCTGTTTTTTCCCTGGAGCGACATGGCCATGGTCAGCCGTTTTTGATTGAGCTGTTTTTGGACGATCAGGGGATAGGCGGAAATGACATCATAGGCCGGGGTGAGTTGAAAAGATCCTCCAGGTCCCAAGGCAATGCTGAAGTTTTTGCCGTGGCCGTCAATGGCGCCGAGTAGCCAGAACAGGAACACCTGGGTCATAAAGGTGCGGCGGTCTTCCAGGCTGCGCGCTGAGCCCAGCAGCAAGGTCATGATCGCTTCAATGCCGGGGCCGCCATCGGATTCGTATTTCAGGGCCGGCGGTACGTTGAGAGCCTGACACATATCTTCCTGCGGCAGGCGGATTAGCCAGGAGTTGTCCGTGGACCAGCGGCGGTCAAAGCGTTCGACAACCAGGGTTTTCGTGCCTGCAAAATTCATAATTTTACTGTGCGCAGTAGGTAGGCCGTAGGCCGTGAGGATAGCCAGGCACAGCCATTCATTTTCAACGCTGTCGCTTAAGTCCATGCCGCTGTGGTCAATACGGCCAATGGGCAGTTTGAACAGGTGACTGGTCGGTGTTGCTCCTAGTGGACGGTGCCATTGGCCATGGTGGTTAAGCAGTGCGGTTTTTTCCTGAGCTCCGGCGATGGAAATGCGGAAGTCTTTGTCTTGCTGCATGCCCAGCGGCATGGTGGCGTAGTTTTTCAGAGTTTGGGCAATGTCATCGTCCGTGAGAGGTTCCGCTTCGATGTGGTGTACATCCGGCGCGCGGTCTTCCGGGAGGAGTTGAATGGCGCCGACACAATCGCGGCCGATGTGCCACAACAGATCAAAGCCGCGATTGGATTGGGCAGCAAAACGTTTCTGGATACGGTCACGGATCGGTTGACTGTCGGGAAGCAGGTTGTCGAAGTAATTTTCGACGACCTGGCCGGAGTAGACCTGGTCGGTCAGTGGCATGGACAAGGAGAGTCCGCGTCCCGCGCTACTGTTCAGCCAGGAGTCGGCATAGCGGCATTCCAGTCTGCCGCCGGCAGTGCGGGTGAGCTGGCCCACTTTTTCGCCGTTCATAAAAATGAACAGCTCTGATCCGTGTCGTTTGCGGCCCATTTACCAGCGATCTCCCTCGGTTGCTGAGGAGGTTTCGCGTGGCTTGATGATCAGTTCCATATCCAACGCAGCCAAGAGACGAAACAGCGTGTCGAGACGGGCATTGGATTCGCCGCGTTCAATTTTGGATAAAGTGGGCTGATCGATACCGACGGATTTTCCGGCTTTTGTTTGGCTGAGGCCTTTGCGTTTGCGCGCCGCACGCAAAATGAGACCAAGGCTTTGCGGGGATGTTGTTTTGGTTCTCATGGCCACCTCCTTTGGTTTTGGATGTTTTATAGTTATTAAGCTATAAAATAAAAATATAGTCAATACGTTATAAAATGAAAATATAGCTTATTGGCTATATGCGGAGTTTTTTGAACCTTTAACTTTAAGAATTCAAAATGGGCTTGGCCGCTAGATGAAACATTGCTGCCTCTTGGATTTACTCGTCCGTGTCGAAAAGGGGCGTTGCGCGGAGGTCATCGGAGGCTTTGACCGTCTGGTTTCTTCCCGCACGTTTGGCGGCATACAGCGCTTCGTCAACACTTTGCAATAATTGGGGCAGCGATTGTTGTGTTTGTGGCTCCGCGACGCCAAAACTCGCAGTAAGGGAGTATTCATGTTTGCGGGCATAGCTGGCAATTTCCGTTCTGAGCTTTTCTGCAAGATGGAAGGCACCGTTACTGTCAGCGTCGCGGCAGATGATCATAAACTCTTCGCCGCCCCAACGCCCGACAACATCCGCAGATCGCGAAGATTCTTTGAGCAGGGTGGCAATACTCTGCAACACGGTATCGCCGACCTGATGGCCATAGCGGTCGTTGATGGCTTTGAAATAATCCAGATCGGTCATGATTAAAGCAAATGTCCGGTTGTAGTTCTGAAACAGGCTGAACGCGGTTTCGAGTTCTTCATCGAGCTTGAAGCGATTGTAAAGCCGGGTGAGAGGATCTGTGATGGAGCGCTTGGATTGATCAAGGTAGAGCTGGTGGACCTGCTGGTATTCGCGGTTTTTCTGCTTCAAGGCCTGGATGTAGGCATAAATAATCGGCAGGATCGCCAAGGTGAAAATGACAAAGCTCAAAATCGTTTTCAGCGTATTGTTGCGCAACCTAGCGGTAACATAGGAGATATCCAGGTCGGCACCGACAACGTAAGTGTGTCCGGAGGGGGTGCGTATCGGGACAAAGATGGAGCGATAGGTGCCCCAACGGTCACTGAACACCGGCACGTACAACGCGTGATATGGTTCGTTGCGGCGGCTGAAATTGATATGGGATTCTTCAAAGCTCTGTTTCAGCGTGACACTGACATCGGGATAGGCGGTGTAGTAGCGTACTTCGTCGCCGTGTTCCAGCTCATCTTTGGGGGCACTTGAGCTGGTCAAACGGTAGTCTCCGTTGTGGTCACGTATAACGGTGTAGAGAAATTTTATGCCGAGACGGTCATTGAGCTTGGAAAGATTATCGATGTTGCGGTTATCCTCTGCAGAGCTGATGCTGTGTTCACCGACGGCGCGATCATGAAAGTCGTCTTCGAGAACGAAAGGAACAGCCACCGCTGCGGCATAGAGCTTTTCATCGATTTGCGCCAACAGCCGAGTTCGTTCGTGGATATACCCCCAAATGCAATAAATCGCCAAGACGAAGACAGCGAAACTAACGGCTGTCAGCAATTTGATTCTTTCACGTGTCTTCATAGGGGACAGGTGCTTTCAGGATAAGATTCGGTGCAAGCAACAGTTCAGGTGCGTCTATTGAAAAGTCTATAGTAATAATTATTATGTTTATTGTCTATTTTGACAACGTAAATTCTTTTTTGGTTTCTCTGGGGCGAAAAATAGCCCCTTGAGCTGATTAAAGGGGGAGTATGTTGAAAACGTTCCATCCGGTTTCTTTCAGCCTGTAGATCTGGTCTGACATCAGCGGATCTCTGCCACCAGCGGCAAGTGGTCCGACGCATAGCGGACGCTGGTGTGGCGATACACATCCTTTTTTACAAGACATTTCTGTGGCTCAGTTAGTATGTGATCAAGCTGTAGCAGGGGCCAGCGTGATGGGAATGTGGCTGGCGAGTGGATTGGGCCAAAGTGCTGTTTCAGCCTTCGTAGTGGGCGGCCCCAGATGAACCACTCGTTAAAATCGCCCATCAAAACCAGAGGGGTGCGTTCCTTGGCCGTCAGGTGAGTGCAAAGGCGACGGACCTGGTCACGACGTTCTCTCGGCCTTAAGCCGAGATGGGTTACGGCAACGTGGAGTGGACTGTGTTGCCATTCGAGTTCAACGATCAGCAGACCGCGTGGTTCTCTGTTTTTGAAGCTCAGGTCGTAGCGTTCAACGTTGTTGACTGGCAAGCTGGTGAGAAGGGCATTGCCATAGTCGCCACGGGAGCGTTTCATGGTTGGTCCGGCGATGATTTGTTGCCCTGTCTGTGTTGCAAGTCTGTGCAGATCGTCTTGGTCGTTGTCGATCTGATTGTCCACTTCCTGCAATCCAATGACATCGGCGCGGAGTTGTCGGATCACTTTTATGATCCGCGACAGATCGCGTTGGCCATCGCTGCCAACGGCCATGTGAATATTCCAGGTTGCCAGGCGTAAGGAGGTGTCAGTCATTGTCGTGCTCACTTTTCTTCAGTAGGAGTTTTTTGCCTACCAGGAGTACCAGTACGCCTGCCAGCAGAGCCGCAAACGCCAGCAACAGAGTTTGCCAGTCCGGATTACGCAGCGCGCGCTCCAGCCCTTCTTCAAAGATAATGATGGCAAGGATGCCTGGACACATGCCGACTGCAGTGCCGATGATGAAAGAGCGTGCAGAAATATGGCTGGCTCCGGCGGCCATGTTGACAATGGCGTAAGGCGCAATCGGAACAACGCGGATCAGCGAAACAGTCAGCCAGCCGCGACGCGCCAATTTGCGACTGAGCTGGTTGATCTTTTTACCGGCCAGTTTTTGTACGGCGTCTCGCCCCAGCCACCGTCCCAGAAAATAACTGCCTAGCCCACCAATAAGACTACCACTCAGAGCAAGAAAAAAACCGGTCACCGAGTCAAAACTCAGTGCTGTTGCCAAAATCAACAGGTTGATTGGAAACATCAGGAAACTTGCAACCAGATAAATCGTCAGAACAATCGGGACACTGAAAGGACTTTGCCGCACATAATCGGCAGCCGTTGATAAGTGTTCTACGCTCAGCCACTGGTTAAGCGGTGACCAGCGCCACAACCCGCCGAGAAAAAGGGCCATAAGTAGCGTTATTAAAAAGAATAACGCTTTGCGACGATAGCTATGTTTTTCCCCTTCGTCCGACTCAACCGCAATACCGCAATAATCGAGCAGTTGCTCCAAGCCGATTGGCTTTTCAGGATCAGCAATCAATTTCCCCGGCAGAGCACGCCATTCGAGAGGGGTCTCCTCAAGGGGTAATTTTTTCAAGCAGCGTTCATCGTTGCTCAACTCTGAGATGGTTGCCAGCAAAGAGCCATTTTCCGAGAGTATTTTATTTATTTTTTGCGTTTCGCAGCCTAAATGTTCTGCCAGTAAGCGATGTAGCAGACCGCGGATAATGGCAGCACGGTTATTGTCGCCGTCGGCTGCCAGGGCAAAGTTGCACTCGCTGTCAAAGCTCATGGAGCGATTGCTCAAGTTTGCTGAACCAATGGTCAGCAGTTGATCGTCAGCAATCAGAACTTTGCTGTGAACAATGATGAAATCCTCGTTGAGACCAGCTCGGTCGGGATAGCAGATCAACAGTCGGTGATGGGTGTCTGCGTCAAGAAGCCGCTGATGCAGGCGCATGCGTAATATGCCCATGGTCTCTTCTTCCAGCCATCCGGGGCAGTGGCGTGGAAGAACAATAACCAGTTCAGGCCCCTGTGTTTGGCGTAGCGAGTTTTCTAGAGCCATGGCGATTCGGTGTGAGGTTAAATACTGGTTTTCCAGGTAGAGATACTGTTCCGTCTGTTCAATGGCCTGCACATAAAATTCCTCAATTTCACGAACTTCGCTTTGCGCATCGTATGCCGGCAGCGTGCGTAGAATTGCGACCTGCTGTTGGGAAAAGTCCACATCGGCACTGACCGGCCAGAAGTCGTTGGCCTCAGTGTTGGTTGCAGGGGGTGTTTCTCCCGTGGCCCGTTGCCAGCGCCAGCGGGCGATGTCCGCCAGCTTTTGTGCCGCCTCACCTGTCACGAGTACCTGAATATCATGGACAGGGCCATACTTCTGATCATTGTCGCGACGCTGTGGCTGTTGGGCAAGGTGCTCCGATGTGTCCCAGCGAAAACTGGCCAGGTCAAAACCACCGACAAACGCCAGTTGGTCATCGACGACAACAATTTTCTGATGCTGGGATCCTCCGGCCGGATGGGCATCGTCGAGTTCGAAATGAACCCGTTCGTGGGTCATCCAGCCAAAGCTGAGCTGTGACCAGAATTCCCTTTCAAGGGAATAAAAGACAGCGAAGTCCCATTCCAGAACATAGATCTGCAGCTGCGGATGGGTCGTGGCCAGTCGATTTAGTAATTGGCCAAACGTCTCTTCGTTATTTGTGTCGCGACGCAGGCGCACACGACTGTCAACATCCCAGCCGACGATGTAAATGGAATGGCGTGCCTGCTCAAACGCTTCAGCAACGGCTCGATAATACGCTTCGCCATCAATCAGGAAGGCTCCGCGTTGCGCGTTTGTCAGTTGCCAGCAATTCTCTCCCGGGTTGAAAAATGAGTGTTGCTGCTTTTGTTGACCCATTTGGCGCAATCCTTTGCTGGTGGCAGATCCTATTCAGAGGGACACTGCGCATGTTGAAAGTCGGTATTGGGCTTGTTAGAGTTAGCAGACGTAAAAATTAACTTTCAATCACTCTTAAGAAAAGGATGTCATGCAAGAACGCGTTGAAAAGAGCCTTTCCTCTGCAGAGGACATGATTTACATCGCAACTGCCGTTGTGCTGATCGTTGCAGCCATTACTCTGCTTGCTTTTTCAGTCTTTAACTTCTTTGAGGGTTTCAACGGCCATATCGGGCAACAGATCTCTCAGCTTCTTGATGGGTTGTTGCTGGTTTTGATGCTGGTTGAAATTCTCCACACCGTCGGTATTTTCTTGAAAAAGCGTAAACTGGTTATCGAACCTTTTCTTGCCGTCGGCATTATTGCGGCCATTCGCCGTGTTTTGATTATCACCGCTGAGCAGGTCAATCCGACCCCGGAGCATGCCGCAGTGTTTCGTATGACCATGCTGGAGCTGGGGCTGTTGGCTGCCATGATTCTCAGCTTCGTTTTTTGTATTTTTCTGCTGCGTCGCCATGGTCGCGACGAGCCTGTCGAGATGGAAGAGTGATCGGGCTATTTTATTGTCGTTTGGTGCCTGTATAAATTTAATCAATTCCCACCCGATTCTCAACAGAGCGGTTTGCTACCCCAAGGAGTAGCAAACCGCTCTGTTGTTTTAAATGCTCAGCTTGTTAAACTTATCAGTGACTTACCGTTGTTAAACGGTTTTCAGGCACGTCGGACATTGTGCTGTTGGCTTGCGTGAGTGAAAGATTTGCAGTGGATTTTGACATTCTCTAAGAAGGAGTTTTTATGACCCTCGTTGTATTTGAAGAGTTTGGGTTCTAAGCGCAATCCTGCTTAGGTGGCACGAGGACAGTGACTTTTTACCATGTTGTGACCCATTTGAACGCAATCGAGAGGATTTGGTTATGGACAAAAAACACGCCTATGAAGAAAAACTTCAAGCCCAGTTGGATGAATTCAATGCCAGAATTGACCTTTTGAAGGCCAAAGCGGCAAAAGCGGAATCGTCAACAAAGATCAGCTACGCCGATACTCTAGAAGCGTTGCGTATGAAGCGGAACCTCGCCGAGGATAAACTTGATGAGCTGAAAGCGGCCAGCGATGATGCATGGGAAGATCTCAAGGAGGGGATCGATAAAGCGTGGAGTGATTTTAACGCAGCGCTCAAATCTGCGACCTCCCACTTTCAATAGTCCTTTTATTGTTGGATTACATGGTTGGCAGCGCGCCACAAAGATGCCATTGACTCTGCGAGTCGCGTTATTGCCGCCTTCTGAAACCGTGAAATCATGTTGAATAGCAATTGAAAGGATCTGTCGAATGGCAAGTGATAGTTATCACGAACCAGTGAGTGAATTGTCGCTAAAAACCAAAGAGTATCACCGGGCACTGCAATCATTGATGGAAGAACTTGAAGCGATCGACTGGTATAACCAGCGGGTGGATGTGTGCACGGATGAGTCCTTGAAGAAAATTCTTATCCACAACCGCGATGAGGAAATTGAGCATGCGGCGATGGTTATCGAGTGGCTGCGTCGTCAGGATGACGTGTTCAATAAAGAATTGAAGGAATACCTGTTTACCGACAAGCCGATCGGTCACTAACAGGCTGTTGAGCCGAAAGGTGATCGCTCAATATTCTGCTGAGCGGTCATCAAGCAAATGTTCACAGACAAAAACGCCGCCGCGCATTACGGTCAGCGCCGCGGCGTTTTTTTATGGGATTAATAAGGTCCGGGCCCGGCATCAAATTCGATGATGTGGGGGAATCTCTGCCCTGCTCCGGGCTCAGCCTGATGGTAGAGCGGGCTGTCTTGATCGATACGTCCGCCCATATTGTAAATGAACGACGTGGCTGGTTGGTGTCGTAACCAATAGCCCTTGTAGCTTGGACCGGCGGCGTTGTAGGTCGAGTGGAAATGAACAAATTCATTTTTCGGAGCGGGCCGTGTTTGCAGCCACTGCTGCGGAGCGTTGCCGAAAAAAACCGGTTCAATACGGGCATTGCGTGGGGGGAGATCACGGACCTGAGGCAACGATCTGAACTGCGCTTCTCCCGTGAACAGCAGGGTGCCTGCTGGTAGCTGATCGGTGTAAAACTGCCGTTCGTTATAGCACCGGAATGTCAACTTTTTCAGATCGTTGCCGTGAACCGGCTTAAAATAATAGCCGACAAAAGGGCCGAAGATAAGTCGTTGTCCGTCAACGCTGATTTCCAGTTTTGCATAATAACCTCGCGGCATTTCAGCCGCGATGGTGACTGTGGGCAACAATAGAAGGCCAACTATCAACGCTCGAAAGATCATGCTTGTCTTCCCCACAGACGACCAATCAAAAGGATGCCGCCACCGAACAGTAGCACCAAAAATCCCAGTGCAACAGCAGGGTGACCGAACCCGTCCGTCAGGGTGATTTGTCCGAGATTGGTCGGCATATACAGTGCCGGAACCAAAAATTCATGTAGGTGGGCAAAAAACGCTGTACCGACCAGACCGCCGAGCAGGGCGAAAATGGCGTCCATGCGGCCTTCGCCGACAGCAGCCCAGCACGTGCCGGGACAATATCCGGCCAGCCCCCAGCCGATGCCGAAAAGAATGCCGCCGAGTCCGGTAGCCACCAGGCTGGTTGGTAATACCCGGGTGGTGCCGACACCTGTAGCCTGAAGCGCAAACAGACCCATGGCGGAAAAGATAACCACCAGCAACATGAACTGGGGAATGTGGCGTTCTTTCATCAGGTGGGCGAGTACCATCTTCTGTGGGTTGGTCGCGCCGACTCGTTGAATGACAAAGCCGAACGCGATCCCGGAAAAAAGTCCGATCCAGACATCAGTCATGCGTTTGCCTCCTGTGCTTGTAAACGATTCGAGTGGTCAACATGGCGACAGAAAAAATGATTGCACCAAAATAAAGGCCGCTGATTCCAAGTTGGGTGGAGCCTGAAAGAAACAGCCCAAGAGTGCAACCACCGGCCAGTCGAGCCCCAAATAGGATCAAGAATCCCCCGACAAAAGTCGCCAGGTAACGTTTGCCCCGGCTTGGTCCGTAGCATTTTTCCCAGGCGTGCGGTACATCGCTGATGGGCTGCTTAAAACTGCGTCCGCCGATAAAGCCGCCGATCGCCATGCCGAGCACGAAAGCCATTAACCAGGATCCTGGGCCCGGCATCATCCGGTAATGGGCTTTGGATGCGACATATTCGGGTGCGATTTCAAGAAACAGTCCCTTGAGCGTGGTGACAAACCCACTTGAAGATGCCGGGGGACCGAAGCTGGCAAAAATAAAAACCATGATGCCCGCCAGGGCAATGGCACTGGGCAGGATCGACCAGTATGGTGTGTTGGATTTATTCATGGTTAACCTCCACAGGAAATGTAGCCTTTTTTCTGGCTACCTGATGCCGGCCCCTGTGATGTTTTGTTCTGAGCTGGGGGCTGTTGTCCTTTTGTATCGGCTTTTGCTGTTTGCTCAACCTGAGGAGGGGCTTGCCCACTCAGCAAATTGACTGTGGTTTCAGCCGGATAGTAACGCTCTTGTCCCCCCCAGCCGAACCAGGAGTTGTCATAGAGCAGAACATCTTTAAAACCGAGTAGACGCAGGACAAAATAACTGAATGAACTGCGGCGTGCCGAGTGACAGTACGCAATGACGCCTGCCGTCGGGTTCAGCCCTTGATACATCTTGGCCAGATCTGCGTAACTTTTCAGGGTCTTGCGTTCTGCATCTGCCCAGTTGTTCTCGTAGTTGATGTTAAATGCCCCCGGGATATGACCGGCTTTGAGCGGATCCCCATTCAGTCCGGTGTTCAGGGTTTGTCCGAGATACTCGCCTGATGAGCGGACGTCGAGAATCTGATAGTAGGGATCACCAAGGCGTGGGAGGATGAATTGCTCGTCAACCTTACGGCGCAGGTTAATCTCGTCAGTTGGAGCCTGGTAGAGCAGCGGCTCACGTTTTTGTGGTTTGTTAACGACCTTGCCACCGGCCGCCAGCCAGCCATCGATACCGCGCTCAAGGATGGCCATCTTTTTATGGCCAAGCATGTCGAGAACCCAGAAAATGTATGACGCGGTAGCGCCACCATCGCTGGCAACCGAATCGTAAAGTACAATCATGTCGTTACGAAACAGGCCGTGCTCACCAAGAATCTGTTGTGCCTGTGCCGGGCCAACAAACAGGCCCTCCATATTTCGAGCAGGGTCTTCACTGCGGAATGCGCTCCATGGCAATCGGATCGCTCCGGGAATCACCTTGCCGTCAAAATCTTCATCGGTGCGCACGTCAACAATCACCAGCGGTTCTTTTTTCTGGCGTTGCATCAATTCGCTGGCAGTCAACAGGTATTGGCCGTTCGGAAAGGCTTTTTGTCCGGTGGCTGCGGAGGCCAACGCCCACCAGACACCGAGAAGCAGCACCAGGGTGATTGTGGCCAAACGAACACGAAAAGGTTTCTGCATAGTTACTCTCCTTGGAAAATAAGCATTGCCGACGGTGTGGCGTGTGTCACGCTGCAGGCGCAGGACGGTTCTGGCTCTCGCCCGCAATCATTCAAAGCCAATAACGCGTGTCGTCGTTACGGTCTGATAACATGATGATTTAAAAGCGTAACAAGTGACGGAAGAGTGACAATGGACAGTTTGCTACTTTTGCCGGGAGCATTTCGCCTCCCTTTTTTATGCAAATCGTCAAGGGCCGGCTGTTGGCATCTCGTTGCCGTTAAGGATGCTTTGTTGCGCTTCGGGCTAGGATGATTTGATGTGTGTCGGAGAGGGTGCTTCGTTGGAAGGCAGATTGATCACGCCGATCTGGATGGCATATTTGGCCATTTCGGCCGTTGTGTTCAGAGATAATTTTTTCTTGACCGCGGCGCGATGCTTAGCAACCGTCTTGGGGCTGATGCAGAGAATTTCGCTGATTTCATGGGTCTGTTTGCCATTGGCCAGCAGACGGAAGACCTGCTTTTCGCGGTCTGTCAGTAGTTGATATTCGGAGAGCTGGTCAGAGGCATTTTCACGGTGGTCAAGGTAGAATTGGATAATGGCCGGGTTTAACTCCGCACTGATGAAGTAGCCACCCTGGTGAACTTCGCGAATTGCGTTTACCAGCTCATCAATTGATGAACTCTTCAGGACATAGCCTCTGGCACCGGCTTTGAGCGATTCGAACACGGCGACTTCATCTGATTGGCTGCTGTATTCGATGACGCCGAGTTGCGGTTTCTCCTCAAGGTAAAGGGTGATCGCTTCGGGGCCACCGAGTTCGACGGAACAGAGGTCATGCACAACAATATCAATGGGCGTTTTTCGTAACTGCTCCAACCCCTCGACGCCGTTGCTCGCGGTTGCGACAACTTCGATATCGGGGTAGTCCCGCAACAGGTAGTCAAGTCCCTCTTCAACGACTGGAAATTCTGCAACAATCAGAACCTGTAACGTCACAATGAAGTACTCCCTGAAATGGACTTTTTCTCTTGAAAAATAGCCAATGTTCCTATTGTAGCATTTTGCCACCTCGAAAAGTGGCAAAAAGCGCATTGAGCAGATGCGGGAAGCTGAGGTTTTGTTTGGGGCTGTCAATTTTTTTGAAAAAAATCCCCAACCATATAAAATGACTGGGGATAGTTGCTTTATTTCAGCTTTTTCTAGAACACTCTCTACTAGAACGGGATCTCGTCGTCCGGGTTGAATACCGGCTCTTCGTAGACTGGTGCCGGACGTTGTTGCTGTGGCCGCTGTTGTTGGGGCTGTTGCGGTTGCTGGGGTTGCGCTGCCGTGTTGTTGTAGGATTGTTGCGGCTGGCCGCCGTATTGTTGGCCGGAAGTGTTGTCGTAGCCACCTTGACCACCACTCTGATAGCCTCCGCCACCATTCTCGTCGGCGCGACCGAGCATCTGCATCTGGTTGGCAACAATTTCCGTGGTGTAGCGATCATTGCCGTCGCGATCCTGCCATTTGCGGGTCTGTAGAGCCCCTTCAATGTAGATCTGCTTGCCTTTGTGCAGGTATTTGCCGCAAATTTCCGCCAGTTGTCGCCAGGCAACAATGTTGTGCCACTCCGTTTTCGTCTGACGGTTACCGTCGCGGTCTTTATAGGTTTCGCTGGTGGCCAGTGAGAAGTTGACTACAGCGGCACCGGAGGGGGTGTAGCGCAGTTCAGGGTCTTTACCGAGATTACCAACCAGGATCACCTTGTTTACCGACATAAGTTCTGTTCCTCCAGCATAAATTGTTTCGTCAAAATCCCCTCTTTGGCAAGGGGTATGGCTTGGTGTTTGGATTGAATAGTGTACACGTTTGGCCAAATGACTTAAAGGCAATTTTGGCGGCGGCGTGACGAGTGATTTTAAAGAGGTGAGGTGTGGCCAGTTCCCTTGTGTGGCAATATTTCGCCACTGTGTATCATTTGTGGTGCGAACTGTATCGGAATAGAGCGTGTGGCTGTTGTCGTTCACCTGCCGTCGTGGTGGTGAAGGTCTGGAAATGCGGGCTGGAGATGCTTTTAACCAAGTAATATTTTTTAATAAAGTTTGGTATCGACTTTGCAATTGCATAGCTCCCATCACTTATCTTTGGGGAGGAACCGTATGCAATTCAAATCAATTCAATTAAAGATCGCCCTGTTGGCGGGAGCGTGTCTGTTGCTGTGCGCCGCCATCTTGGTCGGCTACAGTCTGACGGCAACGCATAATACACAGGCATATGTTGACGAAAAAGTGTCTGGGCTGTTGGATGAAAATGCCCAAGTGCGCTTGGAGGAGTCGGCCAAAGTCGCCGCCTTCAGCATTCAGCAGGAGTTTGATGTCGCGTTGAATGCGGCGCGCACCATGGCGCATAGTTTTGAGATGTCTAAGCAGGTCGATGACGCGGGTGTTCCTTTGTTAACATTGGACCGTAAAGCGGCCAATGCCATCTTGCTCAATGTGCTCAAGCACAACAGGAGCTTCAATGGCACTTACAGTTGTTGGGAACCCAATGCCATTGATGGTAACGATGAGGCTTTTCGGGTTAAGCGGGATGGCAATAACCCGCAAACCGGCCGGTTTACACCGTACTGGACCCGCGATGACCAGGGGCGCGTTGATGTCCAGCATCTGGTCGAGTACGATTCTGATGCTCTGCATCCCAATGGGGTGGCCAAGGGCGGCTGGTATCGTGTGCCGCAGACCACGCATAAGGAGAGTGTTTTAGGGCCGCTGCCTTACATTGTTCAGGGCAAAAAGGTCTGGTTGGCCACATTGTCGGTGCCTATTCTTCATAACGGCACGTTTTACGGTGTAGCCGGAACCGACTATGTGCTTGATTTTGTCCAGAAACTCGCTGTGGCTGCAGATCAGAAATTGTTCGATGGCCAGGGTGAAGTGATCATTGTCAGCAATCAGGGGCTGATTATTGCCCACAGTGAACAGCCGCAGTGGATTGGGCAGAGTTTTAAGGTGTTCGATGACGATGCCGCTGCCGACCTGAAGGTCATTCAGCAGGGGCGTACCCTTGTTGAGCAAAACACTGAAACAGGTGAAATTAAAGCGATCGCCCCAATCCGATTGGGCAACACCGGCAAGCCGTGGGCCGTGATGATTCGTATTCATTCCGATGTGGTGATGGCGGAAGCTCATGCGTTAAATAAGCAACTGACGGAACGTGAAAGTCGGAATATCAACTGGCTGCTGATCATTGGTGGTGGTGTGACCGTCGTATCAATTGCATTGTTGTGGTTTTTTGCCGCGAGCTTGTCCAAGCCGGTGTTGCGTGGGGTTCGCCTGGCTGAGGAGATTGCCCAGGGGCGTTTCGACAGCCGCCTGAAGATGACAAGTCAGGATGAGATTGGTCAGTTGGGCCGAGCTCTGGACAGTATGGCAGACAGCTTGCAAGAAAAAGCACGTCTCGCCGAAGAAATTGCCCATGGTAATCTCGATGTCGATGTTCAACTGGCATCAGAACAGGATCAGCTTGGTCTGGCATTGCAACACATGACCAACAGTTTGAATGATTTGCTAGGTCAGGTGTCCATCAGTGTTGAACAAGTGGCGGCGGGGAGTTATCAGGTGTCTGATTCCAGTCAGACTCTGTCGCAGGGGGCGACAGAGCAGGCCAGTTCGCTGGAACAGGTCACCAGTTCCATGCAACAGGTCGCGTCTCAAACCGATCAGAATACCGAAAATGCCCGTGAGGCCAGCCGCTTGTCGGATGAAGCTAAAAATAGTGCTGAAAGCGGTAATGGTCAGATGAAAGAGATGGTCGCGGCTATGGGCGATATCTATGAGTCGGGTCAGAATATCTCTAAAATTATCAAGGTGATTGACGAAATTGCTTTTCAGACCAACCTGTTAGCCTTAAATGCCGCTGTTGAAGCGGCGCGGGCCGGTCAACACGGCAAAGGATTTGCCGTTGTCGCCGAAGAGGTGCGCAATCTGGCGGCGCGCAGTGCCAAAGCGGCTGGTGAGACAGCTGAGTTGATCGAGGGTTCGGTATCGAAGACGGAAAAAGGGACCGAGATCGCCGAAAAAACCGCTGTGGCTCTTGATGAGATCATGACGGATGTCAATAAAGTCAGTGCCTTAGTTGGTGATATTGCCATTGCTGCTGAAGAGCAGGCGCAAGGGATCGGCCAGATCAACCTGGGGTTGGGACAGATTGATCAGGTGACTCAGCAAAATACAGCGACTGCAGAAGAGAGTGCCTCGGCCTCCGAAGAGCTTTCCGCACAGGCGCAACAGCTCAAACAGATGTTGTCCCATTTCACCCTGCGCACGGAGAACGCTTCTGCTGCAAGGCCATCAGGCAATGGTGTGCTGAAACTCGGCATGGATTGATCCGCGATTATTCCCTGCCACTACAAACAAAAGAGCCTCGACCAGCTGTGTCGAGGCTCTTTTGTTTGTAGCCTGTTCAGCCATGATTAAGCCATTGACTCGTTTTAACGGCTGACCTAAACTGACGAGTCAGGTTGGTTCATGATTTTCCGTGAATAATCAATACCCTATCGTGAGCTCTGTCATGACGGTTGAATCTCTGGCAATGGCAGGGCCGACCTCTATCTCCGGCGAGTGTTGTGACGCAAACCTCTCTTCACAATCCAGATCAACTGACGATGCTGCCTCTGGGGGGCCTCGGCGAAATCGGTCTTAATATGATGGCTCTGGAGTATGCCGGAAAAATTGTGTTGATCGATTGTGGCTTGATGTTTCCAGAAGCGCACATGTTGGGCATTGATCTGGTGTTGCCCGATGTCAGTTGTTTGGAAGAGCGCCGTGAGGATATCTGTGGCCTGGTGATTACCCATGGACATGAAGACCATATCGGGGCGATTCCGTTTCTTTACGAGCAGCTCGGCCGGCCGCCGCTGTTTGCGACGCGGTTGACTCTGGCTCTGTTAAAAAAGAAACTTGAAGAGTTTGAGCTGAACCTTAATCAAAGCATGACGCAGATTGTTCCGCGAGAAACCTTTGATGTGGGGCCCTTTACCATCGAACCGTTTCGGGTTGCGCATTCTGTTCCGGACGGTGTTGGCCTGGCGGTTCGTTGTGGAGCTGGTTTGGTCGTCCACAGTGGCGATTTCAAGTTGGATGCCACGCCTTTGGATGGCCAGTCTACCGATGTCGCCCGCTTGGCCCAATACGGTGAAGAGGGTGTGCTGTTGTTACTGGCGGATTCCACCAATGTGGAAACGCCCGGCTTCGCTGGGTCGGAACGGGATGTGGGACCACGCTTTCGTGACATTATGGAGCAGGCGAATGGTATGGTGTTTGTCGCCACCTTCTCATCCAATATTCACCGGGTTCAACAGGCGGTGGATGCCGCTCTGGCCTGTGGACGTAAAGTGGCTTTGTACGGGCGCAGCATGGTGAGTAACTGCGGGGTTGCTCGTGTCTACGATGCCTTGACCATCCCGGAATCGGAGCTGATTGACGTGCGTCAGCTGGCGGATTATCCGCGCGATCAGGTGGCGGTGATCACCACCGGTAGCCAGGGCGAACCGCGCAGTGCCCTGGCACGCTTGGCTGCAGATGATCATCCTCAGTTTGCCATTGAGGAGAACGATTGCGTTATTCTGTCGTCGCGGTTTATTCCCGGCAATGAAAAAGCGATCACCTCAGTGATTAACCAGTTATACCGGCTCGGTGCCGAGGTGCATTATCAACGTACCAGTGGTGTTCATGTGTCGGGCCATGCCAGTCGCGAAGAGTTGAAACAACTGCTGGCTCTGGTACGACCCCAGAGTTTTATCCCCATCCATGGTGAATTCCGCCATCTGATGCAACATGCGCGTCTGGCGCAGCAGGTGGGGGTAGCACAAGAGCGCAGCCTGGTGGTTGAAAACGGCCAGCCGGTGCTGGTCAGCGCACATGGCATGAAGCTGTTGGAGCCGGTAGAAACCGGAAGGGTGCTGGTTGATGGAAAAGGAGTTGGCGATGTCGGCATGATGGAACTGCGCGATCGCCATCGTCTGGCCCGCCATGGCACGGTGATGGCAGTACTGGCCGTGAGTCGCAGCAAGGGGACGTTGCTCCATGGGCCGGAGCTGGTCAGTCGCGGTTGCCTGCCTGAGCCGAACAGCGATGTTTTGTTGGCCGAGGCGGCCGAGAAGGTGCGCGATATGCTCGGCGAGCATCATCTCTCATCTTTAACGGATTGGGATGATGTGCGGATCGAAATTCGTCAGACACTGACGCGGTTTTTCAAGCGCCGCTTGCAGCGCCGTCCATTGGTGCTGCCGGTTATCATACAACTTTAAGGGCACGCAGTGCACCTGGCGCTCGCATCGATAGTTCACCTCTTGCGAGGGTATTCATTTTAACGAGGTCGTTGGATTCATGAACCTGATTCACGCACTATTGCTTGGCTTGCTGCAAGGCGCCACCGAATTTCTGCCGGTATCCTCTTCGGGCCATCTGGCCATCGCTCAGTATTTCATCAAGGGTTTTGAACAGCCGGGCGTGCTGTTTGACGTGGTGCTGCACTGCGGCACTTTGTGCGCGGTGCTGATCTATTTCTGGAAAGATGTCTGCTCATTACTGACGGCCCCCTGGGCTTCGGGAAACGACGGTGTTGTCCGGCGCCGTTTGCTGTGGTTGATAATTGCCGGATCCGTGCCCACGGCGATTATCGGGTTGACGTTTAAAGATGCTTTGACCTCGGTGTTTCACAATATTCCGCTGGTCTGTGCCATGCTGTTGGTCACTGGAACCATTTTGTTTGCTGCGGAACGCTGGCGCCGTGGAGCCCGTAGTCAGGAGCAACTGACCCTGGCCGATGCTCTGATCACCGGACTGGTCCAGGGCTTTGCTATTTTGCCCGGCATCTCCCGTTCGGGATCGACCATTGCTGCCCTGCTGTTTCGCGGTGTTGACGGAGCGGTGGCGGCACGCTTTTCATTTCTGCTGTCCATGCCGGCTGTTGCCGGGGCGACGTTGATCTCACTCAAGGATCTGGACGGCTTGGCTGCCGGGCAACTGCCCTTGTATCTCGCCGGGGGCGGCATGGCGTTCGTCAGTGGCCTGTTGTCGATCCATCTGTTGATGGCCGTGGTACGCAAGCGTCGCCTGGCGGCATTTGCCCTCTATTGCTGGGGTGCCGGAGCGGTGTTTTTTATGCTATCGTAGGACGTGGATAAAACAGAACGCAAGTCCGTGTTTTTAAAGGCGTTGAAAACACGTTGTCAAACCAGTAACACCGCTGAAACCCGGTCTGGACTAAAAGGATTCAAGCCGCTATGGATGATGATCAACAAAGCAGTCGCCGTGAACATCTGAAAAAAGAGATCTCCGCTCTGTTCTGGGCGGCGCTGGGTGCCTACCTGTGCATCTGCCTGCTCTCGTTTGACAACGGTGATCCGTCTTTCAACAATAATCTCCATCCTGAGGTGATTCAGAATTTCGGTGGGCCCATCGGTGCCCATCTGGCTGACCTGTTCTATCAACTGTTTGGTCTGGCATCGCTGCTGTTGCCGCCCGCATGTTTCTTCTTTGCTTGGCGACTGTTTCGCTTTCGCGATCTGCATCCGCGTTGGTACAAGGTTGGCGCGTTTCTGGCCATGGTGTTTGCCCTCGACGGCCTGATTGCGCTCAAAGTCGGAGAGGTCTCCCTCATGGGCCAGACCATTTCCGAGGCCGGGGGCGCCATTGGCCGCCTGCTGGTCGATATCCTTGCCGGAGCGCTGAATATCGGTGGCGCAGCTCTGGTGCTGGTGGTGTTCTTCCTGGTGTCCACCATGTTACTGACCCGTTTTTCTCTGGTGCTGTTTCTCGAAGGGCTCAGCGCGCGGTTGGCGGCACGACTGGAGCGACGCCGGGAACGGCGTGAACAGAAAAAGGTTTCCTCCGGTAAGAAGAAAGCGGATGGCCCGGTGATTGCTGCACCGACGGCACCGATCACCAAAGCAGCGGCCCCGGCCAAGCCGACCCGTAAGAAAAAAGCCCGTAAAGAGGTGCCCGCCGAGCAGGAATCGTTTGATTTTCTCGAAATCACCGGCAACTACCAACTGCCCTCGTTGTCATTGCTCGATTATGAAGGGGAGCCGACACCTCCGGCGGACCGTGAAGCACTGATGGCCATGGCGCGGATTCTCGAAGCTAAACTCAAGGACTTTAACGTCGATGGCGAGGTGGTCGAAGTGAAGCCCGGTCCGGTGGTGACCATGTTTGAGTTTTCTCCGGCGCCCGGTATCAAGGTCAACAAGATTGCCGGTCTGTCAGACGACCTGTCCATGGCGCTGCGCGCCACGTCGATCCGCATTGTCGCCCCGATCCCCGGTCGTGGTGTGGTGGGAATTGAGATCCCCAACAATAATCGCGAGACCGTGTATCTCAAGGATATTCTCGAATCGGATCAGTTCCGCAAGAGCGGCGGCCGTCTGCCCATGGCGCTGGGCAAAGACATTTTTGGCCAGACCTGCGTCAGCGACCTGGCCAAGATGCCGCATCTGCTAGTGGCCGGTTCCACGGGCAGTGGTAAGTCGGTGTCGATCAACACCATGATCCTGTCGCTGTTGTATCGCGCCAATCCCGAAGATGTGCGGATCATCATGGTCGACCCGAAGATGCTCGAACTGTCCATCTATGAAGGGATTCCCCATCTGCTGTTGCCGGTGGTCACTGATCCGAAAAAAGCTTCGCTGGCTCTGGGCTGGGCGGTGCGTGAGATGGAGCGGCGTTATCGGCTGATGGCTGATAAAGGTGTGCGCAATATCGACGGTTACAACAAGAAGATCGCCAAGGAAGAAAAAGACAAAGAACGGTTGGCACGTCTTGAAGCTGCCGCTGCGGCCAGTGAACTGTCCGGCGAGGAGATGCCGTTTGAAGACGAAGCGCAGGCCCCTCTCGATTTGCCGCCAGCCGCTGAAGAGGAACTGGATCACGGTCATCTGCCCTATATTGTAGTCATTGTCGATGAGCTGGCCGACCTGATGCTGGTGGCCGGGCGTGAGATTGAAGAGCATATTGCCCGTCTCGCCCAGATGGCGCGGGCCGCCGGTATCCACCTGATTCTGGCCACTCAGCGTCCCAGCGTTGATGTTATTACCGGTCTGATTAAAGCGAACTTCCCGACACGCATTTCGTTCAAGGTCTTCTCGCGCATCGATTCCCGTACTATCCTCGACACCAGTGGCGCGGAAAACCTGCTCGGCATGGGTGATATGTTGTTCTTGCCACCGGGGACCAGTACATTGCAACGCGTTCATGGTGCGTTTGTTTCCGAGCTGGAAGTGCAAAAAGTGGTCGACTTCCTCACTAAGCAAGGCAGTCCTGATTACGATACCACCATCCTGACACCGCCGCCTTCTTCTGGTGGAGACAGTGATGAGGACCTCGAATACGATGAGCGTTGGGACGAAGCCGTGGCCCTGGTGGCCCAGGCGCAGCAGGCGTCGATCTCCATGGTTCAGCGACGTTTGCGCATCGGCTACAACCGTGCGGCGCGGATCATTGAGAAGATGGAGCAGGAAGGGATTGTTGGTCCGTCGGACGGGACGAGTAAGGGGCGTGAAGTGTTGATTCAGTCCCATGATAATGATTGATTCCGATGGTGAGCGTTTAAGTCTTTTGGGCGTCTGAAGTGAGTTCCAGCAGCTTTAGCATTCATTTTAGGTGGTTCGCAGAATGGATCAGATTGCCCTGGCGAACCTTATCCGTCTGCATTGATGGTACCCCTTCCGCGCCTGCCGTCGGGTCCCTTTTGTGTTGACAAAAGAGACGGAAAAACGACCCCTGACCATTGTGCCCTTTAGGTTCCCTCTCTCTGTTCACTTACCCCACGATGTCGGCAAAACTCGCCCAGTCGGCATCAGTCCTCAAACAGTTTGCCGACATCCATCGCGGTGACGTTCACTCCGTTCGGCGCTGCTGAACGGGGGAGCTTGGTTGCAAAATCAGAAACAGTGGCGAGGGAGATGCCACGGAAGAGATAGAGAACGGCACAGGTTTGTTCTCAACGTTTTATGCCAGAGTTGATGCGTAGCAGGATTCGTCGTTCTAACAGGCTGTTGAAAAACAGCCTATGGAGCCCATGGACGGGCGACCAAAATCAAGGACATGTTTTCAAGTGCTTGATTTTGTAAGCAAGACGGAAATCGCATTTTCGGCTTGCGTCGTTGAAAAGGCCCCGGATGGGACTTTTTCAACACCCTGCTAAAGGGCGGTGAGCCGAATTCGTCATGTAAATGGGAAGTCAACTCAGTGTCAGTGGGTTTGCGACTCCTCGGAGCGCCGGGTCTAAAAGTCGGTTTTGATTTTGGTCTTGGGCTGGAGATTTAACCGATCCTTCATTTTTTGCAGACATGGTTGTGCTGTACTTGACCAATCGCAAGTGCTATGAATATTCTTTCATATTTGAAATTGTCACGATCCGCTGGCCGATGCCATTTCAGGCGGATGAATCCTCTTTTCCGTAAGAAAGGAGCAACACCATGGAAAGCTTGTTAACCCCGTGGCTGCTGTGGTTTGTCGCCGGAGTCGCTCTGGCTTTGTTTGAGCTGGCCGTGCCGGGTTTTATCCTGATCTTTTTTGGTGTCGGCTGTATTGTGGTGTCCGGCGTGTTGCTGGTGGTGGATCTCACCGTTACGGAACAGGTGTGGTTGTTTGTTGCTGCTACCATTGTCAGTCTTCTGGCATTGCGCCGCTATGCCATGCGGGTATTTTCCGGTTCGCAGGATGTGAATCCGGAAGATCAGCTGATTGAGCAACCGCAAGGGACTGGCAAGGTGGTCGATCGCATCACTCCGCAAGCGCCGGGCCGCGTGGCCTATCGTGGCTCGTTCTGGGATGCCGTGTCCACGGCGACTTTGGAGCCGGAGACCATGGTCAAGGTGAACGGCTATGCGCAAAATTCCCGCACGGTTCTCAATGTGGAGCCTTTGGATTCTGCAGAATAATTGAACCCTGCCAACATCCTTACCGTCAATCTATTTGTGTTAACACAAGGAGCACTCTATGAATCCGTCATTGGTTGCCGTCATTATCTTTGCTGTTTTGGTCATTGTCGTCCTGGTCAAAACAGCGGTTATTGTTCCGCAGAAACACGAATACATCATCGAACGGTTGGGGAAATACAGCCGTACCCTTGGTGCCGGTTTTCATATTCTGTTGCCGTTTATCGACAAAGTCGCATACCGCTTCATGCTTAAGGAAGAGGTGGTCAATATTGCCAGCCAGACCTGTATCACCAAAGACAACGTCACTGTTGAAGTTGATGGTCTGATCTATCTGCAGGTACAGGACAGCAAACTCGCGGCCTACGGTATCAACGATTACCGCATTGCCTCCGCGCAACTGGCTCAGACCACTCTGCGTTCCTGCATTGGTCGCATCGATCTCGATAAAACCTTTGAAGAGCGTGAAAATATCAATGCTCAGGTGGTTCAAGCCATTGATGAAGCGGCCCAGAGTTGGGGGATCAAGTTGCTGCGTTACGAGGTGAGCGACATCGTGCCGCCGCAGTCGGTCAAGCAGGCCATGGAGGCGCAAATGACCGCTGAGCGGGCCAAGCGCGCCGAGATCGCCAAGTCCGAAGGGGAGCGCCAGTCGACCATTAACCGTGCTGAAGGGGAGCGTCAGGATGCTATCCTCAAGTCAGAGGGTGAAAAGCAGCGCATGATCAACGAAGCCGAAGGTCGTGCGGCGCAGATTCGTGCCGTGGCCGAAGCGACGGCCCAGGGGTTGCATATGATCGCCGAGCAGCTGAAAAGCCCTGGTGGTTTGGATGCCGCTAATCTGCGGGTTGCCGAGCAGTATGTGGCGGAATTCGGCAAGCTTGCCAAAGAGTCCAATACGTTGATCGTGCCAAGTTCGGCCAGCGATGTGTCCTCCATGGTCAGCCATGCTATGGCCACCCTCAATACGTTAAAAAAATCGTAAGGAAATCGCGTGATCTCGACTGAAACTCTGTGGCGGGATATCGAAGCCATCCGAGAACAGGCACCGCTGGTGCACAATATCACCAACTTTGTTGTCATGAACACCACGGCCAATGCGTTGCTGTCTCTGGGCGCGTCGCCGGTGATGGCCCATGCCGCTGACGAGGTGGAGGAGATGGTTGGGCTGGCGTCAGCGCTGGTGGTCAATATTGGAACTTTGAGCCAGATGTGGGTCGACAGTATGGCCAAGGCGATTCCGGCGGCAGCGGCGCGCACCATCCCCATTGTGTTTGATCCGGTGGGGGCCGGTGCCACCCGTTTTCGTACCGAGAGTTGTTTGCGGTTGATGGGGCTGGCGCAGCCAACGGTGATTCGCGGCAATGCCTCAGAGATCATGGCCCTGGCCGGAGCCCAGGTGCAAACGCGTGGCGTGGACAGCGGTGCCGCTGTTGATGATGCCCAAGGGGCGGCCCGTCAATTGGCCCACCAGTGGCAGTGTGTGGTTGTGGTTAGTGGTGCCAGTGACCTGATCACCGACGGTGAAGCCCTGTGGTGGGTGGATAACGGCCATGCCATGATGCCGCGGGTGACCGGGCTTGGCTGCACCGCTTCGGCGTTGGTTGGGGCGTTTTGTGCGGTTAATGATCAGCCGCTGACGGCAGCTGCGCATGCCATGAGTACGTTGGGAATATGTGGAGAGCTGGCTGCGGAAAGTAGTGTCGGACCGGGTTCGCTGCAGGTGGCGGTGATTGATGCGTTGTATGGATTGACGCGTGAAGAGGTTGAAAGGCGGTTGCGGGTGAGAGGGTAAGAAGACTCTGGTGGCACGCGGGTTTTTGTGGTTCGTGGGGTGGTCAGGTTGCTTTGGCGAACTTCATCCGTTCTCGTGGCCTGGTCCCCACGTGACGTGGGCTTCCGCGCCCGCACTTCGGGGCACTTTTGCGTCGACAAAAGTACCGCAAAATCGACTCCCGTCATTGCGCCCTTACGGGTTCCCTCTCTGCGTTCACTTACACCACGATGTCGGCAAAACTCGCTACCGCTCAAACAGGTTGCCGACGACCATCGCGCTGACCGTTCTCTTCGTTCGGCGCTGCTGAACAGGAGGGCTGGGCTGCTTAATAACACACGACTGCAGGGCGGGCACCGTCCCGCCCGTTTGATTGGTGCCACACCAGAGATAGGGCGCGACTTAAGGTTATTATCAACGTTTTACGCCAAAGATGATGCGTTGCACGATTCGTCGTCCTAAAGGGCGGCGAGCCGAATCCGTGACGCATAACGGAAACAAACTCATTGTCGGTGAATCCAGGTTCAGGAGGTGTTTAGCCGGTTTTTGCATCCTTTTGAGCGGCCAGTCAAAAGGATGTCGCCTGCCGGGGCGAGACCCGGCGACCTTGACTTTGATCTTGAGCTTCAGTGGTTCGTAATACGCAACGAATCGCTCTGGCGAACTTCATCCGTTCGCGAAGGTGGTACCCACGTGACGCGGGCTTCCGCGCCCGCACTTCGGGGCACTTTTGCGTCGACAAAAGTACCGCAAAATCGACTCCCGTCATTGCGCCCTTACGGGTTCCCTCTCTGCGTTCACTTACACCACGATGTCGGCAAAACTCGCTGACGCTCAGACAGGTTGCCGACGACCATCGCGGTGACCGTTCTCTTCGTTCGGCGCTGCTGAACGGGAGAGCTTGGCTGCTCAATAATACACTACTGCAGGGCGGGCACCGTCCCGCCCGTTTGATCGATGCCACACCAGAGATAGAGCACGACTGAAGATTGTTGTCAACATTTTACCCCAAAGATGATGAGTTGCACGATTCGTCGACCTAAAGGGCGGCCAGCCAAAAGTATGTCGGCTGCCGGGACGAAACCCGGCGGTTTTGATCTTGGTTTTAAGGTGTAGGAATAAAAAGAAACAGCCCCTTGCGTTTTCAACTGGCAAGGGGCTGTTTCTTTTTATCTTGTTGTGTGTCAATCAGGCTTCGCGTCCCAACGCCTTAAGCATGGCCTGCCCCATACCGGTCGGACTGGTCGAAACCGTCACGCCGCATTCAGTCAGCGCGGCAATCTTGTCTTCCGCGCGTCCCTTGCCGCCGCTGATGATCGCTCCGGCATGCCCCATCCGTTTGCCCGGAGGCGCTGTCTGCCCGGCAATAAACGCCGCCACCGGCTTGGTCATATGCTCCTGCACCCATTGCGCGGCATCCTCTTCGGCGCTGCCGCCGATCTCGCCGATCATCAACACCCCTTCGGTCTCGGGATCGTTGTTGAACATTTCCAGTACATCGATGAATTTTAGACCGATGATCGGGTCACCGCCGATGCCGACACAGGTGGATTGGCCGAGACCAACATCGGTGAGTTGCTTAACGGCTTCGTAAGTCAGGGTGCCGCTGCGTGACACCACACCGATCTTGCCCGGCTTGTGAATGTAGCCCGGCATAATGCCGATTTTGCATGCTCCGGGGGTGATCAGGCCGGGGCAGTTGGGGCCGACCAGCTTGGTGGGGCTGTCCTCCACGACCTGGCGGGCCATCACCATATCGCGTACCGGAACCCCTTCGGTAATGCACACGACCAGATCCACTCCGGCTTCGCAGGCTTCAAGGATCGCATCAGCCGCGCCCGGCGGTGGTACAAAAATCATCGACACGTTACCGCCAGTGATACGGACGGCTTCTTCCATGGTGTCGAATACCGGAATCCCTTCGACATGGATGCCGCCTTTGCCCGGCGTTACCCCGGCAACAATGTTAGTGCCGTAATCGCGGCACTCACGGGTATGGAACATGCCGGTCTTGCCGGTCATGCCCTGGACAATTACTTTGGTGTCTTTATTGATCAATATGGACATGGTTATTTTTTCTCCGTTGTCAGAGTCGCTGTTATTTCGTTATTCAGCCAACTTCCGAGAAGAACGGTTACGGTTCTTCCTGCTTCATCATTGCGACGATCATCTTGGCCCCTTCGCCGAGAAAATCGGCGCACTGTACATTCAGGGGTGACTCCTTGAGCAGGGCTTTGCCTTCCTCGACCTGTGAGCCATCCATGCGCACCACGATGGGCAACTGGCACGCCATTTCGCCAGCGGCTTCGATAATGCCGTGGGCAATAACATCGCAACGCATGATGCCGCCGAAGATATTGACGAACACCGCTTCCACATCCTTGTCCTGTAAAATAATTTTAAACGCCTCGGCGACTTTCTCGCGGGTGGCTCCGCCACCAACATCGAGGAAGTTTGCCGGGTCGCCGCCGTTTTCCTTCAATACATCGAGGGTGGCCATGGCCAGTCCGGCACCGTTGACCATGCAGCCAATATTGCCGTCAAGCTTGATGTAGGACAGGTCAAATTTTCCGGCGCTGATCTCCAGCGGGTCCATTTGTGAATAGTCCTGCATTTCGTGATATTCCCAATGGCGGAACACGGCATTGTCGTCAAAGTTGATTTTGGCATCCAGCGCCAACAGCCAACCGGCCTTGGTGACTACCAGCGGATTGATCTCAACCAGCGAGCAGTCCTTGTCGAGACAGCAGCGGTACATGTCAAGAATCAACCGCACGCAATCTTCAGCAACCCCACCGGTCATGCCGATTTTGTGGACAATCTGGCGTGCCTGGTAGGAGCGCAGCCCGGTGTAGGGATCAATGGTCAGGGTGTGGATCTTTTCCGGTGCGTTTGCTGCCACTTCTTCGATGTTGACACCGCCTTCTGCCGAGGCGATCAGGCAGTAGCGGGAGGTTTGGCGATCCAGGGTGATGGACAGATAAAATTCCTGGCCAACTTCAACGGTCTCCTCCACCAGGATGCGACGGACTTTCAGTCCTTCGGGGCCGGTCTGATGGGTGACTAGGCGTTTGCCAAACAGTTCCTTGGCGATTTCATGGGCTTGCTCTGGATGATGTGCCACTTGCACGCCGCCGGCCTTGCCGCGACCACCGGCATAAATCTGGGCTTTAACCACACAGCGGCCGCCCATCATTTTCGCTGCCCGTTCGACCTGGTCAGCGGTCACTGCCACACGCCCGCGTGGTACGGGAATGTCGAAAGAGCCAAGGATCTCTTTGGCCTGATACTCGTGAATTTTCATGAACCCCCCATTGTCAGAAACATTCTCTCCAGCATGGCTGTTTATCCGGGTAGTGGTTCCACCGAAGCCGTGCCGCTCTCTCCATGAACCAATCAAAACAGTCTTTACTATAACGCTTGACCCGGCACATGCCAACCATCGCCGGCGAATCAGGTCAATGTTCTCGCCTCGTTAACAACGGTGTGAAAAAAACGCCGCTAATCCACACTTTTACATTGCAAAAAACTGCCCTGATCGGCGATACTGAAAAATTCGCGCTCGCTGATGGGCGCGGTTAACCATGAAAGCAACACAAACGTATGACTGCATCTGACTTTTCCGCCCTAGGTATTGCCTCCCCCTTGCTCCAGGCTCTGACTGATCTCGGCTATCAACAGCCGTCACCCATTCAGGAGCAAAGTATTCCAATTCTCAATGAGGGGCATAATCTCCTCGGTACAGCGCAAACCGGTACCGGGAAAACCGCCGCCTTTGGTCTGCCGCTGCTGGGAAAAATTGATCCCAGTAAAAAGTATCCTCAAATGCTGGTGCTTGCCCCGACCCGTGAGTTGGCCATTCAGGTTTCTGAGGCGTTGCAAAGTTTTGCCAAATATCTGCCCAAAGTAAAAGTGTTGGCCGTCTATGGCGGACAACCCATGTATCAGCAACTTAAAGCTCTGCACGATGGGGTTCAGGTGGTGGTCGGCACACCGGGCCGGATCATGGACCACATGGAGCGCAAGAGCCTGCGTCTTGAACAGATCAGTGCTGTGGTGCTTGACGAGGCCGATGAGATGTTGCGGATGGGCTTTATTGAGGATGTTGAAACCATTCTCGGGGCCACGCCGCCACGTTGCCAGTGTGCGCTGTTTTCAGCGACCATGCCGCCGGCCATACGCCGTGTTGCCGAACGCTATCTCGGTGATGCCCAGGAAGTGCAGATCGCCTCACGGACGTCCACTGTTGATCAGATTGAGCAACGCTATCTGATGTTGCGCGCCAATCAGAAGTTTGATGTGTTGACGCGTCTGATTGAGGCTCAGGAGATTGACGGCACCATCGTGTTTGTCCGTACCAAAACCGCGACCACCGAGCTGGCCGAACGGCTTGAAGCGCGCGGTTACAATGCTGCGCCCCTCAACGGCGACCTCAGTCAGCAGGTGCGTGAGCGCACGATTGGTCGGTTGAAAAACGGCAGTTTGGATATTGTCATTGCCACTGATGTGGCTGCCCGCGGTCTTGATGTTGAGCGGATCAGCCACGTGTTTAACTACGATATCCCCTTTGATACCGAAGCGTATATCCACCGCATTGGCCGCACCGGACGCGCGGGACGTACCGGCACGGCGATTCTGTTTGTTACACCACAGGAACGCCGTCTGCTTAAGAGTATTGAGCGCGCCACCAAACGTGATATTAAGCCGATTGACGTGCCTACCAGTGATCAGATCGGTGCACGGCGGATTGCCACCTTCAAGAAGCAGATTCATGACACCCTCGACCAGTACAGTCTGGCCGATTTGCGTGAGTTGTTGACAACCATGGTGGAAGAGGACGGGCTGGAGTTGCTTGATGTGGCAGCGGCCCTGGCCTATCGTCAGCAGATGCAGAAGACGCTGTTCCCCAAACTGTCAAACATTCAACTGCCGTCATTGGATGATCGCAAGTCACGCTCGGCCAGCGAACGCAAATCCCGTGATCGTGGCAATGCTCCGCCGATGTACCGTTACCGGATCAGCGTTGGGCGACGCCACAACATAACGCCGCGCGATATTGTCGGAGCGTTCAGCAACGAGGGTCGGGTGCAGATTGGTTTTATCGGTCGCATCAGTCTCTACAACGAGCACAGCACCGTCGAGTTGGCGCAAAGCCTGCCGGCAAAAGTGATTGAAAAACTCAACAAGATTCAACTGCGTCATCATGAGATCAAATTGCACAAGCTTGATGACCATACCGCAAGTGATGAGAGGAAACCGGCCAAGAAGAAAGGTCCAGCCCGGCCGGAGCGGGGACGAGCTGCCAAAACTGTACCGCACAAACCGAAAAAAAGTGCTAAAAAATTTGTGCCGAAGAAGAAAAAATAATCAGAATAGGCGCACTTAAGACGAAGGGCTGTTCTCATGGAGAACAGCCCTTTTTGCGTTTATAACCGTTTCTTCTGTTAATTGACCAAGGGCTGGGCCGGACAGACAAAGGAGATCCCCTGGCCGGAGCGGGCGCCGATCATGACACTTTCCACCAGAGGGGCGTTGATGGCTTTTTTCGCTTGCCAGCGAACAATGAAATTGGCACCGAAACCGCCTTGCTGGTTGTTCTCCTCAATGAATACATGGTGGGAGGCAAGTGGGCCCAGAGTGATGGGGACGCTCATGTAATGGTGAACAAGGTGGCCGTCATTGTTGTAAAAATCCAGAGTGGTCACTGTGAGTGACTGGCGAGGATCGGTATTGCGAATGCTGAGCATCACCGCCAATTGAAAGGGTTGTCCATTCGGTCCGCTGTAAACGTGGGAGTAAACCGGAACATAGAGGGTCTGTCCGCTCGACAGCTTTGCTGGATGCTCAGCAAGAGACGATGACACCGTCAACAATACAATGACCAGAACGAGACTGAATTTTTTAATCTGTTTTCGCAACATCATCCCCTCCACCATTTGAATGTTGTTCTTATCATAGCGGTTTCTTGCTGGATGAAAACCGCAAAACAAAATTCTACGCGCAGTCAGACCAGAAAAAAGTGGTGTCGGTGGATTAACGACAGAAAGGGTTTTTGCGCCCCTCGTTGCGGGCTGTTTCGAGCTGTTCCAGCTCTTCCAGAGTGTTCAGATAGAGCTGGTAGCGTTGTTCACTGAACGTTCCCTGAGTAACGGCCTGCTTGATGCGGCAGCCGGGTTCCTGGCGATGGCGGCAGTTACGGAATCGGCACGGTTGCTCTTCAAGAATGCTCATTACGCCGGGAAACCAGTGGGCAAGGGCTTCACTGCTGACATCCACGGGAGAAAAATCGCGAAATCCGGGGGTATCAACCAGCTCGCCGCCGTTAGGGAGTGCCAGCAGCGTGGAGACGCTGGTGGTATGGCAGCCGTGATCCTCTTCGTTGAGATCGCCGGTTTCCAGGTCAATGCCGGGGCACAAGGCATTGAGCAGCGAGCTTTTTCCGCTGCCGGAGACGCCGACCAGGGCACTGCGACCAGCTTCGGCGAGTTCATGGCGGAGTAGTTCCAGCCCGTCGCCCTGTTTAGCGCTGACTGCGAGGCGCGGCATGGCCGGAAAGTCGCGCTGCAGTTGGTCTTCAAACGCGGTAGTGCCGGGCAGGTCCTGTTTGTTGACGATGAGCAGCGGCGCAATGTCGGCGGCGCGGGCAGCGACCACGACACGTTCGATAAAGCCGGAAGGTGTTTGTGGGCGAACAGCAACGACAATGCCGAGCAGGTCAAGGTTAGCGGCCAAAGTGCGCACCTTGCCGAACGGGTCGCGGCGGCGCAGGGCATTCCGACGTTCCAGCGAGGTGACCCGTTCATCGACCACCATCACTCGGTCGCCGACCACATGGTCGGAGTTGCGTTTTACTTTGACCGGATGCTCCTCACCATTATCAAAGCGGACCAAAACCGCCACGCCGTAATGACTGATGATCAGTCCCGGTTTTCCATTGTTGTGTTGGGGCTTTTGTTGCCGTCGCATTGTTGGTTTTTTCTGTGCCATGGCCGTGCGTTATCCCTGTTCTTGTTGATATTCGCTGCGTGCTTCGAGCTGTTGAATGCGCCACAGGTGCGCGTAGCGACCGTCAGCAGCCAATAATTGTTTGTGAGTGCCCTGTTCGCAGACCTGCCCCTGATGCAGGACGACAATGTGGTCAGCCTCGGCGGCCAGGCGCAGATGATGGACGATCATTAGCGTAGTTCGGCCTCCGGCCACGGTGCGCATTCCGGCATAAACCAGTTCTTCGCTGTCGCCGTCAAGGTGGCTGGTGGCTTCGTCAAGAATGATCACCGGTGGGTTAAGGATCTGGGCCCGTGCCAGACACAACAGTTGCCGCTCGCCGCTGGACAAATTTTTACCGTGCTCAACCAGAGTTCCCCCCAGTCCACCGAGGCGTTCGACCACCTGTCCGGCGCCGGTCGCTTCAATCGCATCAAGCAGGGCGCTGTCGTCCAGTTCATTTTGTGGGTCGAGGTTATCACGCACGTTGCCGGAAAACAGGAACGGTTCCTGAGACACCCAGCCGACCATGCGCCGCAACACGGCTTTGTCCATGGTGGTGACATCGTGTCCGTTGAGACGGACCTGGCCCTGATCGGCCGCATAAAATCCCAGCAAAAGCTGGGTCAGCGTACTTTTTCCACTGCCGGTCTCGCCGACTAGAGCTACGCGTTGTCCTGCGTCCAGCGTGAAGCTGACCTGTTGCAGGACCGGTTCGTCGGTCTGGTAGGCAAAGCTGACCCTGTCAAATTCCACCCGGCCGTTGCCGGGAGCCTCGTTGATTGCGCCTTGAGGTTCATCCTTCTGATCGAGCAGGTCGAAAATCCGCTCCAGCGAGGCATTGCTGGTTTGGAGAATGGAAAATTTGGAGGCAAGATCGGTCAGTGGCATAAAAAATTTACGTGAATATTCGATAAACGCCACCAAGGTGCCGAAGGTGGCCGCCCCTTGAATGACTTCGCCGCCTCCTTTCCACAGGATAGCGGCGACAGCCAGACTGCCGAAGATATGGACGCTGGCATAAAACAGCGCTTCCAGAGTCACCCAGTTGAGGGCGCTGTGGCGGTAACTGTCCTGCAGGGTGTCGAATTCGTCATCACAGCGTTGTTGCTGGCTGAAGATCTGCACTTCGGCAATGCCGCTGGTGCGTTCGGAGATGAAGGCATTGAGGGTGGCCTGGCGGGCGCGTAATTGGCGCATCACCCGGCGCATGGGCCGGCGCAGGCTCACGATCACCGCGATCATCAGTGGCACCACAGCAAACGCCACTAACGACAGCGGCACGTTGATGGTTAGCATAATGATGAAGATCATCACCAGGGTCGCCACATCGCCGATGGCTGAGACAATGCCGGAGCCGAACAGGTCTCCGACGTGTTCAATGTCGCTGGTCAAACGGGTGAGAATCCGGCCCGATGGTTGCCAGTCGTACCAGGAGCGCGGCAGGCGCATCAGCTTGGCAAAGCTGATGCGGCGCAGATCGGCCATGATGTATTGTCCCACCACCTGCACACACCACGATTGGCCAAACACCAGCAGGCCTTCAACACACAGGATGGCGATCAGTAGACCGGCAATGGGCAGCAGACCGGTCAGGTCGCCGGGCAGGATATTTTCGTCAATCGCCTTTTTGATCAGCAAGGGTGGCACGATACGCACCAGTGAGATGAACGGCAACAGCACCAGACTGGTCACTGCCAGACGGCGATAGGGTCGAACAAACGGCAGAAAGCGCTTGAGAATGCGGCTGTCAAGATGACGGCCTTTAATTTCATCACCGACAATCGGTCTCATAGCCCCTCCATCTCACGGTGCAACTGTTCGCGTTCCACCAGACGCGCGTATTCACCGCGTTGTGCCATGAGCGCCGCATGGTCGCCCTGTTCGCGGATACGGCCCTGATCAAGCACAATGATGTGGTCAGCATTTTGAAGAATCGATACCCGGCTGGAGGCGAACAGAACGGTGCGGCCTTTGAGGGCGTCGCGCACTTCCTCCCACACTTTGCGTGCGGTGACGGTATCGAGGTGACTGAACGGATCGTCAAGCAACCACAGACCGCGATTGCGCGCCAGGGCACGCGCCACGCCGACCCGCTGGCGCTGGCCGCCGGACAGGGTCAAGCCGCCTTCGCCGATCAGAGTGTCAAAGCCGTTAGTGAACTGGTTGATCTCCTTTTCCAGAGAAACCTGGCGGGCTACCTTATGCAGGGTTTCATCGTCCAGATCCGGGGCGGCAAAACGGAAGTTGTCCGCCAGGGTGCCGCTGAACAGCTTGCCCTCTTGAAGCACGGCGCACAGCCGTTGACTGTGGCGTTGCATGTCCATATCGCTTAAGTCCTGGCCATCCATCCACACCTGGCTCTGTTTTACCGGGTAGCGGCCGGTCAGTACATGCAACAGCGTGCTTTTGCCGCTGGCCACGCTTCCGGTAATACCAATGGTTGCGCCGGCCGGGATCTCCAGGGTCACATCGTGCAACACAGGTTTGTCCGCATGGTAACCGAAAGTCAGATTGTTCAGGTAAACCTGCGGGGGCTGATTTGCTTCGACGGGAATCTCTTGCGGTTCCGGCAGACCGAGCGGCGGTGCGGTTAGATCGAGCAGCAGGCTGATGCGCTCCATGCCGACGGCGGCGCGTTGAATCAGGGTGAGAATCCAACCGAGCAGCATGGTCGGCATCGTGAGCTGAACCAGGTAGGCATTGAACGCCACCATGTCCCCCAACTGTAGCGTGCCGGCGATCACCTGGCGACCGCCGAAGTAGAGCACCATAAGAATGCCCAGCGGCGTGACCACACTCATCACTGGTCCCATCAGTGAACGCATGCGCGCCATGCCAACGGCGGCTTCAAGATAATGATCGTTGAGATCGTCAAATTGACGGCAACGGACCTGCTGGAAGCCGCTGCTGCGCAAACTGAGTTGACCGCGCACCGATTCTTCCACCATGTCGCTGATGTCACCAAGGCGTTCCTGGACTTGGCCGGAATAAAGCAGTAACCGGCGGCTGATCTTTTTTACTGCCAGCAACATCAGAGGAAACGGGGCCAGCGCAGCAATGGTCAGGCTGGGCGACATCCACACCATCAGACTGATGGCAATGGTATAGATGACAATGGCGTTGATCAGGGAGACCAGGCCGAAACCGGCGACCATGCGCACATTGGTTAAGTCGTTGGTAAAACGGGAGATCAGATCGCCGATGCGGTGGTCGTTGAAAAACGGTCCCGGCTGATAGAGCAGACGGTGGAACATAGCTTGGCGCAGGTCAACCTCGACCTTGCGTCCGGTATGGAGAAAATGGAGTCGCGAGATCACCCGGATGCCACCGCCGAGCAGGGTGGCGACGATCATGGTGGCCGCGTAAAACTGCACATCGGCCCAATTGCCCTGTTCAATGGCGGCAATACCCCAACGCAGCAGTTGCGGAGTCATCAGAATCAGCCCATTGGTGATGATAACCCAGAACAGACCGATCAGCAGGGTGGTGCGATATGGGCGCAACCAGGGCCACAGGCGCTGCAGGGATTTCATGGCCGTACCTTGGCTGTACGGAGTTGGGGGAAGGTCGAAAAATGCATCCGCCTATCTCACCCTATTTGGTCGCATTCTGTCCAGTATTAAAATCGTCGGGGAATTATCGTTGTAGCAACCGCTCGCGCACCGTTGCCGGCTGTTGACGTTTTTCCACCACCAGCAGGTAGGGTGCGTTGTGACAAAGGAACGGGCGCATGGTGATGATGTGCCAATGGCGTGGATGCAGGTCGGCAAGATGGGTGGTGATGGCCTGTGATTCCTCCTGGGCACCCTCATGGCCAGTGTAGACGACCAAAATGAGTCGGCCACCGGATAAGAGCTCCGTTAATGCCTCTTTGATCGTTTTCAGTGTGCTGTCGGCCCGGGTGGTAATGGCGTGGTCGCCGCCAGGAAGGTAGCCAAGGTTCGCCATGATCACTTTCGCCTGGCGAGGGCTGAACAGGGAAAGTTGCTCGTGACTTGTCTGAATTAGAAAAACGCCCGGCCCTGTTACCTGTTGCGGACGGCTGATTGTTGCGACCGTCATCCGCTGTTCGGTCAGAAGGGATGTGGTGCTGTGAATCGCCTCGTGCTGGATATCGAATGCCAGTACTGTGCCGTGACTGTTGCTGTCAACACAGCGTGCCAGGTGGAGGCAGTCCTTACCGCGGCCGGCGGTCAGATCAATAGCAAGGTCTCCCGCTTCGAGCACCTCTGCCGCAAAGGTATGCGACCAGTGGGCCATGTCGGTGAGTGGTTGTTGGGTCTTCATTACGGTGTCGTCCGGCTTTCTGGGGGAAAAGTGCTCAATGATAGCGTATTTCCAGTTTCGAGACAATGTTGGCAGGTTTTTTCTCCTTTCTTAAAGGGGCAGTTGCCACTCTTGGTTTGAGTTGTTGGCTCGTAAAAAAAATTAGTGTTTATTACTGTTTTTCTTATTTTTTATTTGTTTTTAATAGAGCATTGAATTTCTTGTTGAGATTGTTCTAAACTGGCTAAGTTATTTGGTATTCTAGGTCTCTTTTGTGAAAAACCGGGGATGGCTTTTTACAAGAGTTTCATCGGTGTTGATATCGGCAGAAAGAACCGTTGGAAGGGAGAAAGCATGAGATCTTTAAAAATGGCCTGTCCGACACTGTGCGTCATGTTGCTCACGCTGTGTTGGTCGGGACTAGCCGCAGCGTATGATCCGATTATCCATAGCGAGTTTTATTATGGTCCGGACAGTGAGGTTCATGTCGTGGGCGATATGCTCAGCGTACCTGAGTTCAGTTTGACGGGGGAGGGCATTGATGTTGTTTTCTCCGGTCTTGAAGAGGGTGGGGGCGTGGAGAAATACGCAGTGTTGCTGGAGTATGATTCGGGTAGCGCTGATCTTCGCGATGCCACCGTCTCTTTGACTGACGCGACATTCTTTTTTGATACAAGCGGTGGGAATGAAGATTTCAATTTTGCTGTTGGTATGAAGGGCTTTGACGAATCCCTCATCTCCCTGGCGGAAGGTTCTTCGCTCTCTGTTGATATCGCCTCTTACATCGGTTACGGGATTGAGGTGCTGAGGTCCTCCGCGACGATCAACCTGGACGGTGGCAGCACGATTGATGTTTCAGGGAGCGTTGAGGATCCTGTGACCTTTCCCGATTCTGCGCCATCGAGATTTGGCTATGGCATCAATGCCGGGACCCCGGGTGGGTATGTCAATCTGAGCCTCGATCATGGCTCCGCCATTAACGTGGAGACGAGTGCTTATGCCGCTGGAGATACGGGTACTTCCTCTGCCAGTAGCGCTGGCGCAAGGTTGGAGGGGGATGTTGTCACTGTTGCATTGGATAATGAATCCACTATCCGCACGGTGGCGACACGAAATATTGCCAGCGACGGCGTTACCGTTGCGAACGCACGTAATTTGCGGCTTGGCTCGATAAGCAACAGCACGATTGCGGTTGCGGGAAATTCGCTGATCAGTGCGCAAGCTTTCGCCGAGGAGGGTGCTGCCTATGCGTATGTTTTACAGACCTATGGAAGCGGTGCTTCAGAGTTCCTGCTGAGTGATTCGACCTTTTCCGCCACTGCAACGGCCGACGGTTATGCTGATGCATTGGGAGCATATTTTTCTCAGCCTGAGGTTCGCGCAACGTTAACCCGCAGTACGATTGATGTTGATGCCATCAGCTCCAGCTACGGAGCCCGTGCTTCGGGCTTTGTCGGCCAGTCCAATTCGGATGTTCGTCTGGAGATGGAGGGGGCGACCATTGATGTTTTGGCGCAGACGCAAGGTGATTTTGCCAATGCCACTGGTGTCATGATCATCGGTGCCACAAACCTGGATATCGATATTGCGGATTCTACTGTGGATACTTTTGCTCAAGCAGCCGGGGGAGAAGCCGAGGCCGTCGGTTTTAGTTTGGTTGGCTCAACCACGATCAGCAGTTTGGTATTGAATCGTTCATATATTTTGAGCTCCGCAGTCGCCACCGATAGCGATGCGTCAGTTGGCGAGGCCTATGCTGCCGGTTTGATTATTGGTGTGGATACGGTCGCGGAGAATATTTCGTTGGTTGGTTCGCATCTCATGTCGAGTGCTCATGCTCAAACGGGCGAGGCGGTTTCTTATGGTGTCTTTGTCGAAGATTATTATGGCGGGACGCCGGAAGTGACCCTGAACCTTGATGCCCACTCCGGTATCCTTGCCGATTGGGCGGTGTACACCGCTGATGGTGTGGTTCACCTGAACAACAGCGGAACCCTTGCTGGCCGTTTGCTGGTCAGTGACCTGACCAACAATGTCGGGGGCCGTTTTATGCTTTTACTGGATAGTGATGACCTGCTGATCGGTGAGGACGGCGTCGGCTACTTTGAAGACGAGGATTTCTATTTCAGCGTAGCAGACCGTGCCGAGCTTGCTGACGGGACGACCTTTCTGGTTTATCCCTCTGATAATCTCGGTATTGTCTCTGAAGGAGATTCGACCTCCATCGCGTTGCTGTCTGCCGGTGAAGGAGACTGGACGTTGGAGAACCTGTCTCTGGAAACTCCCTTTGATACGCCGATGATCGGACTGGAATTAACTGAAAACGCCGCAGGAAATCAGCTGATAGCCACGGCAACCTTTTTGACCCCGGAGCAGGCCGGGCTTAGCGCCAACGCGACTGCGGCCTATGAAGCCGCTGTTGATGGCGGACTGTTTACCCCCACCAGTAGTCCGGAAGAATGGAGCCCGAACGTCAGCGGTGCCTTTGTTGTCGGCATGGCCCATACCCTGATGGTGTCCAACATGAACATTGGCAACCGTCTTGGCATGCTCAGCGGTATGAACAGCGGTGATGAAATCGCCGCTAGTAACGGCATGTGGTTCAGCGCACGCTTTACCGATGCCGAGCAGGATCGCCGTGACGGTATTGAAGGCTTTGATGCCGACACCGACGCCTTGAGCTTCGGTTTTGACCGTGAGTTCGGCAATGTGGTTCTCGGTGTTGCCTATACCCGCGGCAATAGCGATGCCAAAGCCAATGACGCCAGTGCCGACTTTGAGATGAGCGACAACCTGTTCAGCCTCTACGGCAGTTACGACGGCGGTACATGGTACAGCGAAGCCGTTGTCAGTGTTGGTTTCGGCAGCGTCGACAGTTTGCGTAGCGTTGGTTCTGACGACTACGCGGGAGATTACGACAGCACGAGTTACAGTACTCTGGTTGAATCCGGCTGCAAAATCAGTGCGGCCGGTTGGGAGATTTATCCCTATCTGACCCTGGAATACTCCAGCAAAGACTACGACAGTTACACTGAAACCGGAGGGAGCCTGGCATTACATGTCCGCTCGAAAGACTATGAGGTGTTCACAGCTGGAGTCGGAGCCCGACTGCAGAAAGATTTCCAGCGCAGTTGGGGCATTGTCACTCCCGAAGTCTCCGGCCAACTTGCCTACGATGTGGAAAACGATCGCATCGTCAGTACGGCCAACTTTGTTGGCGGAACAACCTCCTTTGTTGCCAAGGGGATCGAACCCTCAGAGACAAGCTGGGATCTTGGTGCGGCGCTGACCGTTGCCAGCCTCGGAGAGCAAAACGTGAGCCTGCGTCTTGGTTACGACTATGCCGGACGCCAGGATTTCGCTGCCCACAGCTTTACCGGTAAGGTTCGTTTCGAATTCTAGTATTAGATGTTAAATTGTCTGACAGAAGCCCCGTTTTCCATCTCTGGTTACGGGGCTTCGTTTTTATATCTTGTTCAAATTGTAAAGCAGCAGTGAAGGGGTCGATTTAACGATGGGTAAACGACATGGAAAAGTGTTCCGGCTTTGCGTTGTTATTTTGGCGGTGTTGATGTCCGCTTGTGTATCACAGCCGCGTCAAATGACACGAGCAACACTCCATGATCTCGTTGTTCGACATGGTTATCAGGATAGAGCGTTGGAGGCTGAAGGGCTGCCCATGATAAGCGTTGTGCCGACAGATATTCATCGCCCGGTCAATGTCTTAAGAGTCTATCTCGAAGGAGATGGCCTGGCCTGGCGCTCGCGCCGACAGGTTTCTGATAATCCCACCCCAGTGACCCCTGTGGCTTTGCAATTGATGCTGGCTGACCCGAATAAGGATCTTGCCTACTTAGGGCGGCCTTGCCAGTTTGTTCACAATGACGCCTGTCGATATTCTCTCTGGGCCTCGGCGAGATTTTCCCAGCCGGTTGTATCTTCACTGTCTTCTGCTTTAAGCCAACTGAAGCAACAGCTTTCAGTCACGTCATTTCAGCTTGTCGGCTATTCCGGAGGGGGAGCGCTCGCCCTTTTGCTGGCGGTTGAAAGAGATGATGTTGATTCCGTTATTACGGTTGCCGGAAATCTGGAGACACGCAGATTTGCCGAATACCATCATGTGAGTCCATTGACGGAATCGCTAAATCCCGCTGATTATGTTGATGTTCTGTCGAATATTCCTCAAGTCCATTTTGTCGGTTCTGAAGATGAAATTATTACCGATGAAATTTCGAATGCTTATGTCGAGCTTTTTGATGATGATTCTGTTCGTATGATTAACGTGGCGGATGTTGGTCATCTTCGTGGATGGGTGGAACTCTGGCCTCAATTGTTGACACAGATAACATCGGCTGAGTTGAAGTAGTTTGAGGGCGGGCACCTGTCCGTCTCGGGAGAAAGAACAGGCACTGGCCAGCCGATTCCGCGCGACCAGCAATGCTGCTTTGGCGGCGGTTAGTTGCCCTGTTGAATAACAACCTGTTCAGTAGCTATCATGCTCTGATAGGCCGACGGCGATGTGGTCAGCGGTGGATGGGTGGCATATTGCATGGTGGCCAGTTGTGCGGTGGTCCGTCTGGCCAGGATTGCCACGGCGAGGATGTTGACAATCTCTGCCGTGGCGTCGGTGTCGCGAATGTGGCCAACGATCAGGGAGCCATCCTCTTTGCGAAAATGGAGAATGGCTTTCATGGTGCCAAAGATGTACGGAATACAGAAAGGAACAACGTGTTGCGGACGTTACGGATGACCGGTAACTTTTTTCCGGGCTGCGTATTTTCGGATTAATGGCTGCGGTGAGACCGGCTGTCGAACCGCCGATAATGGCAATTCCCGGGGTAAGCATAAACAGCACTCTCCTGTTAGCGGGAACAAGAAAGAACGTTCGTTGTGTGCTTTATATGGATTACTCTATGTCGTCAGTGTCAATCCTTGTCTTTTTGGTTAAGTGACTGTAATTTCATACTATTTTTTGAAAATAATTCCTGTGTAGGCACTGGTGGGGGGCTTTAAATCTAACCTGTTTGGTCAATAAACCGGCTTGCCAATCTTTTGTAGACGGGGTAAAGTTGCGCCCATGAATACGATAAATAACCACACTTCACAGAAACCGCCCGTTGTTGCCTCGGAGTTGCTGGAAAAATACTCCTCGGCTATTACGCTGTCGGACATGGAAATTTTCATCTACCCCGACCTGCTTTACAGCCTGGTGCTGGCGAACATCATGTCGCCGGTGGTCTGGCAGTGGCGTGATGATCCATGGTTCGCCAAAATTGACACAATGAACCCTTACCGGCGCATTGTTCGGCTCAAGCAGTTCATCATGGATCATTATGATTTTAATCTCGATCTGGATACCTGGGGCTTGACCCATAAGGATACCGAGCTGGATCGTTTTAAGGATGTGATGGACCCGGAGATCATTGCCGAGAGTAATGCGTTGTTCGGTTATACCGGGGATCGCTACTACTTCGACATGAATATCCGTAAGCATTTCGGTCTCGATAAATACGATAGCGATATGATTCCATACTGGAAGACGGAAACCGTTGAGGCCATGGATGCGTTCTGCTATCGCGACGGCTACCGGAACGGTGCTGGCGAATGTGTGTCGCTGTCCACTCTGTATGCGGCGGCATTGTTCGTCGTGTGTAAAATTCCGTTGGAAGATATCTTCCTCATGGCGACGCCGCTGCACTCGCAGAACTTTGTCGATGTCAAGGAAGGGCTGGTTACCAATAACCGGCGCATTGTCACCAAAAACATGTGGTTCAACGGCACGGAACTGTCGGCTCGCGCCCAGCGCGCCTTGCGGAATGAGCAGGTGACCATGGTGGCGCATTGCAGCGGTAATATTCATGTGGTTTATCCCGACGTGAGTATTGACCCTGAGGCCTATCAGCGTTTCTCCGACAAGTTAGTGACCTATCTCAAGGTTGATCTGAACCAGGAGATTCTCTGTAATTTTTTGCGCGAACACAGCTCGTTGCAGAAATGTTTTCAGATCAGTCAGATGCGCCACGGTAAAAAACGCTGGATTGCCGCAGAAAAGGTTTACAGCTATGAGCATGGCAGCTCGTTTAAAGCCAGCGATAATACCCGGGAGAAATTGCTCGACGAGATCGATTCCTATGATTATTCTCCGGAACCGCTTGAAGGCCGGATCGATTTGGAGCGCTTTGAAGCCTTTTTCAAAAAACACCCCAAGGTCAACCTCGACAAGCAGAAGATGCGCAGTGCGCTGGTGGCGGAGTTCAACTGCCCGCAACAGAATGCCTGTGAATTGATTGACAAACTGCGCGAGTTTGTCGAAATAAGTCCGCGGCTGCCGGAGTATGAAGAAAAGAGTGTCGTGGATGTGCCGCCCATTGTTCTGACCCAGGAGATGGACCGTCACCAGGTGATCGATGCCTTGACTGCGATTCGCCAACAGAATCCGGTGGTGGATCTGGGCTTTTATGCACTGCGCGATCTGCGCAGTTGTGATTGGGGTCCATTTGTCAAAGCGGCGATGGAGCGCAATCCGGTAGCCGTTGTAGCAACGGAAAATTTGAGTGATGACGCAGTGATTGAGCAATTGTCCGCCATGGAAAATGCCTCCATCTATTCCGAGGGCCGCTTGGCCCAACCGGATGAAGTGTGGAATTTTCAGCGCGGTGATGGTCTGGAGCGGGCGTTTTGCCTGGCCGATATCTGGCGAGCACGCTATGCCGACGACGAGATTGTCCTTGATGTTCAATCCGGTATCGCACGCTTGTCTTTTGGTGGTCGCCAGGTTGAGTGGTCGACAGCAAAAGGGTTGGAGCACCATCTGCTCCTGTAAGTCACCACAGCAGGAGATCTTTTATACTTGAGCAGTTCGATCAACTATGTTGACGGGCTGCTTTTTTTCATTTATGGTAGGCAAAGCTAAACCTTTCAGGTCATATTTAGGCCGCAGGTGTGATGACGGACACAATGGCGTGCCGCACAGAAGCGCTATTTTTTTCTTATCTTATCTCGATTAAGGCGGAAAGTTTATGGAACGAATCTATCTTGACAACAATGCCACCACCATTGTCGACCCGACAGTGCGTGAAGCCATGGATCCATTTTATTGCCACATGTACGGCAATCCCAACTCCTTGCACTCGTTCGGCATTGAAGTGCGTCCCTACCTTCATCAGGCGATGGAACAGATGTATGCGGCCATCAACGCCGGTGATGAAGATGATATTATCATCAACTCCTGTGCCACCGAGGGCAACAATACGGTGATCATGGGCATGTACTTCAGCCTGCTCAAGGAGACACGCAAAAAGCGTATTGTCACCACGCAATTGGAGCATCCGTGTATTCGTGAAGCCTGTCGATTTCTTGAAACTCAGGGCGTCAAAGTGACCTATCTGGCTCCGGACCGTCAGGGGTTGATTACGCCGGAAATGGTTAAAGAGGTAATTAGCGACAAGACGGCTCTGGTGTCAGTGATGTGGGCAAACAATGAAACCGGCTTGATTCTGCCGATAAAAGAGATCGCCGAAGTCTGTAAGGAGAAGGGTGTTTATTTCCATACCGACGCGGTGCAGGCAATCGGCAAAGTGAAGGTCGATATGCAGGATGTCCCGGCGGATTTTCTTACCTTCAGTGCCCATAAGTTCCATGGTCCGAAAGGGGCGGGCGGCCTGTATGTGCGTAAGGGGGGCATGTTGCCGCCGCTGTTACACGGTGGTGAGCAGATGGGTGGCCATCGTGCCGGAACCGTTGATGTGCCGGGGATGGTCGGCATGGGCAAGGCGATGGAGATTGCCGTTGAGAGTCTGGAATACGAAAACACCCATGTGCGCCGTCTGCGAGATAAGTTCGAAGATGCCTTGATGCAGATTGATGATGTGCTGGTGGTCGGTGACCGCGATCTTCGCACGCCGAATACGGTGTATGTCAGTATCCGTGGTGTTGAGGGAGAGGCGATGATCTGGGACTTGAACCAGAACGGCATTGCCGCTTCAACGGGCAGCGCCTGTGCATCGGAATCACTCGAAGCCAGTCCGATCCTTACGGCCATCGGGGCTGACAAAGAGCTGGCCCATACCGGCGTTCGTTTCAGTTTGTCACGCTTTACCACGGAAAAAGAGATTGACTTTACCATTGAGGTGGTCAAAAAAGCCGTGGTTCGTTTGCGTCAACTGTCCACCTCATACTAAGACCCTGGCGGGTCAGGGTTCACGAATATAGGAGTTACCGTTATGGGTAAAAATGATTTGATTGGCGGCTCTCTCTGGGAGCAGTATTCACAAAAAGTATCCGACCGCATGAACAATCCGCGTTATTTCGGTGAGCTGACCGAAGAGGACGCCAAGCGTCTCGGCGGGCGACTGGTGATTGCCAACGAGGGCGCTGAGTCCTGTGGCGATACCGTGCGACTGTTCTGGGTTGTTGGTGACGAAGATGAGGTGATCAAAGCGGCAACCTTTAAATCGTTTGGTTGCGGAACCGCGATTGCCTCCACGGATATGATGGCGGAGATGTGTATCGGCAAGACCGTTGATGAAGCCACCAAGATTACCAATTTGGATGTTGAGATGGCGCTGCGTGACACCGAAGACCAGGCGGCGGTGCCGCCGCAGAAAATGCACTGTAGTGTCATGGCCTACGAGGTGATCAAGCAGGCTGCGGCCATTTATCGCAATGTTGATGTCGAAACGTTGAAAGACAAGGATATTGTCTGCGAATGTGCCCGGGTGTCGCTGCAGATGGTTGAAGACGCGATCCGTATCAATGATCTGACCACCATCGAAGAGATTGCCGATTACACCAAGGCCGGCGCTTTCTGCAAGTCCTGTATTGAACCGGGCGGCCATGAAAAGCGCGATGTGTATCTGGTTGATATCCTCGCTCGAGTGCGTGCCGAGATGGAGGCGGAGCGCAATCCGGAAGGCGCCAAGGTGGATGATTTTGTCACCCTGTCGATCGTCAAGCAGGTCAAGGAGATTGAGGCCGTTCTCGACCGCCATGTCCGTCCGGCCCTGGCTGGTGATGGTGGTGGTATTGAACTCGATGATGTTCAGCCAGGTGAAAATGATGGCCAGGTGTATGTTCACGTCAAATACAAAGGGGCCTGTAAGGGCTGCGCCGGAAGTGTTGCCGGTACTCTTGGCTTTGTTCAGACAATGCTTCAGGAAAACCTCAGTGAAGCCATTCGCGTGGTTGTCGCCTGAGGCTGAGCGGTTATCCTCCCTGTGATTAAGGGCGTGGATTGAACTCACATTTAAACAACACGTCAAGGAGAGGGATGACCCTCTCCTTTTTTTTGTGGGGGATTTGCCCACCTGCTGCTGAACCTACCCCACATGAGACCTGTCTCAAAATTAGAAAATGATCCCAGTGAAACAGCTCTGACAATATTTTTCGTAACTACAGCTACTTATGCCTTCTTTGTGGGGTTATGAGTAAGCCCTAAAATGTTGGCCCGCCTTTTGCTAGACCATGTTAACCATCTGATTGATGTGCGTTTGATGTAGAGGGTTGTATGCGTGGGATTGTTATTTTATGTCTATTGCTGATGGGGGCGGATACAGTCTGGGGGATGGTGTCCGGACCCTGTGCAAACTGTCATACCATGCACAACAGCCAAAATGACTCGGCGGTCTATGCCGATGGACCGTCGAGTCATTTGCTCTCTAATAGCTGTGTCGGCTGTCACAGCCACGCCACCGATACCATTGTTGAACTCGGAGAAACGCGCATCCCCATTGTCTTCACCCAGAACCGGCCGACTTATCCGGCTGTTGGTACGCCGACTTCCACCTTGGCCGGAGGGAATTTCTACTGGGTGTCCCAAGAGGGCGGTGATGCTTATGGTCACAATGTCTATGGAATCTCAGGCGAGGATGGCACGTTAACCACCGCACCGGGAACGTCTCTGGGGGCGAGTGGCGGTGGTGCCGGTGAATGTGCGGATTGTCATGCCACGTTGGCCAGCAATAACCCCATCAGTGGGTGTACCGGTTGTCATGTGCCGCATCATCATGCCAATGACTCTGCTGATGTTGTTGATGGCGCGGGAGGTTGGTACCGTTTTCTCGGTGAGAATGAGGCCATGGTGGGTGATTCCGGAACCTATGGTGTTACGGGCATTGAAGACGAAGATTGGGAGCAGAATCCAACCTCAACACAGCACAACACCTATATGGGAACCACAGAGGTGTATGAAAAAAGCGTTAACTCCTATATGCGCACGGAATCCATGGGTCAGTTTTGCGCCGGTTGTCACGGCAATTTCCATCACGATATGAATGAGGATCAGGCTGGACTTACTGGCGCCTGGATTCGTCATCCCTCTGATGTGGTGTTGCCGGATACTGGTGATTATAAGGAATACACGGTCTATAATCCGTTGGTGCCGGTGGCGAAAACATCACTGACCGGCCAGAAAAACAGTTCTGAGGTGGTGCCGGGTTCAGATGTGGTGACCTGTATTTCCTGCCATCGTCCACACGGATCACCCTATCCGGATATGCTGCGTTGGGATTATGCGGCAATGGTTGCCAGCGCGGGCAGCAATACCAGTGGTTGCTTTGTTTGTCATAGCAGTAAGGATGATTAGACCATTTCTTGATCAGACATGAGGGAAGAACAAGGGGAGAAGCTGAGCTTCTCCCTTTTTTGCGTCTTGCGCATCAGTTGACTTGGCTCAGGGGGCGTATTATCATACTTAGATTGTTGGTTGAATGCGTGATAACACGGAAAGGAATTGCTCTCCATGAGCCTGTTGAAAATATATCATTATCCGGACGCGGTATTAGCTGAAATGTCCGAACCGATTGCTGTTGTTGATGACGAGATTCGTCAACTCGCCGCCGATATGGCGGAAACCATGTATGCCGCACCCGGAGTTGGTTTGGCGGCCCCGCAGGTGGGTATTTCCCGGCGATTGATTGTGCTTGATTGCGGTGGTGAAGAGAATCCGGAGCTGATCAAAGCCGTTAATCCGGAAATCCTCGAGCGACAGGGCGACTCGTGCGAAGAGGAGGGGTGTCTGTCGGTGCCCGGTTACTACGCGGCAGTCAAACGCAGTTCCTGGGTTAAGGTGCGCTATGTGGATATGGACGGTCAAACCGTTGAGCGGGAGGCGGAAGGGCTGTTGGCGATCTGTTTCCAGCATGAGATCGATCATCTTGACGGCAAGCTGTTCGTCGACCGTTTGTCCTCCCTGAAAAAGGGGATGTTTCGTAAGAAATATCCGAAAATTCTCGAACAGCAGCAGGAGCAGTTGTGATTAATATTCAAACCATTCGTACGGTTTTTATGGGCACCCCCGATTTTGCTCTGGATACACTACAGGGCCTGATTGAATCCGGCGTGCAGATGGTCGGTGTTTATACCCAGCCGGACCGGCCCAAAGGGCGGGGCAAAAAGCTGGCCGCACCGCCGGTCAAGGAACTGGCGTTGGAGCACGATATCCCGGTGTTTCAGCCACAGAAACTTCGCGATGAAGAGGCGGTGAAGCAGTTGCGCAGTCTGTCGCCTGACCTGATTGTGGTGGTGGCCTACGGCCAGATCCTTCCTCAGGCGGTTCTTGATATTCCCAAGTATGGCTGCATCAATGTCCATGCGTCGCTGTTGCCGCGTCATCGCGGAGCAGCGCCGATTAATAAGGCCATTGTCGATGGCGATCCGATGACCGGAGTCACAACCATGATGATGGATGTTGGCTTGGATACCGGTGACATGCTGGTAAAAAAATCGTTGTCCATCCATCCCGATGAGACGGCCGGCCAGCTTCATGATCGTCTGGCTCCATTGGGGCGTGAAGCGATGGAGGAGACATTGGCGCGTTTGTGTGCTGGAACCCTGGCGCGTGAAAAGCAGGATGACAGCTTGAGCACCTATGCGTCGATGATGAAAAAAGAGGACGGTTGCATTGATTGGAGTAAGGAGGCCCGGCAGATTCATAATCTGGTGCGCGGCCTTGATCCGTGGCCGGGAGCTTATACACTGCTGGACGGTCAGACGCTCAAATTGGCAAAAACCCGCTGTGTTGAAGGGCAGGGGGAACCGGGACAGGTTCTCGAAGCCAGTGGTGAAACGGTCATCGTTGCCTGTGGGCAGGGGGCGTTACAGTTGGGGGCGTTGCAGTTGCCGGGCAAAAAGATGCTCAGTGCTGCTGATTTTCTGCGTGGCCGTGGTCTGGAAAAAGGAAATCTTCTCGGTAGTTGATGGCGGATACGGTTATTTGCACAGTCCGCTTCTGGGGACATCTCCCTTGAAAAGCGCTTTGGGGATGGTTAGATTGTCGCTCAAATGGGGCGATTGGCGCCGTACTTCTAACCGGACCTATCCAATAAAGAGGAAATAATGCTGAACAATTTGAAGACCGTTGGCCTGATGGCCTTGTTGACCATCATCCTGATGGTGATTGGTGGTGCAATTGGTGGCCGTGGCGGCGCCATTGTGGCACTGGTTCTGGCTGGTGTGATGAATATCGGATCCTATTGGTTTTCCGATAAGATCGTCATCCGTATGTATAAAGGACAGGAAGTGAACAGCGGCATGCTCTACGATGTCGTCAGTGAGCTGTGCGAGCGCAACAATCTGATCATGCCGCGCGTTTACATGATTCCGCAGGACACACCCAACGCGTTTGCGACTGGGCGTAATCCGCAACATGCTGTCGTGGCTGCCACGCAGGGGATTGTTCATCTGCTCAGCCGTGAAGAGCTGATGGGCGTGATGGCTCACGAGTTGAGCCATGTCCGTCATCGCGATATTCTTATCGGTTCTGTCGCAGCAACCATCGCCGGAGCGATCTCATATCTGGCCCAGATGGGGCAGTGGGCCATGTTGTTCGGCATGGGCGGCAGCGATGATGAGGATGGCGGCGGTAACATGTTTGTCATGCTGATCACCATGATCTTTGCGCCGATGGCGGCCATGCTGGTGCAGATGGCGGTATCGCGCTCGCGTGAGTATGCGGCAGATCGTGGCGGCGCTGAACTGTGCGGCAATCCGCACTATTTGGCCAGTGCCCTGCGTAAGCTGGAGTCGGCCAATCATCAGCGGCCCATGCATGATGTCAACGATGCAACCGCGCATATGTTTATTGTTAATCCGCTCAGTGGTAAAGGGTTGCAAAGTCTTTTTTCCACCCATCCCCCCATGGATGAGCGAGTGCGTCGATTGGAAGCGATGGCGTAACGCTGTCGTTACGAGGGCAGAACGTTTCACGAAATGTGCGGGGGTGTGCCGACGAGCATACCCCCGCTTTGTTATTCGAGGTGTGTGTGGCAAAAAAAGCAGAGCCTAACGTCAAGGATGCGCGACGCATCGCTTTTGATGTGTTAACCCGGGTGGATGAGGGCGGTTATTCCGATCTGGTGTTGGATGCCGCACTGGAGGCGAATCCTGGCCTTGATCCGCGCGATCGTGCCTTGGCCACGGAGCTTGTTTATGGCGTGCTGCGCCGTCGCGGCAATCTCGATTTTATCCTCAAAGCCTATAGTCGTCAGCCGCTGAAAAAATTGCAACCCAAGGTGTTGCGTCTGCTGCGTCTGGGGATCTATCAACTGTGCTATCTTGACCGGATCCCGGATCGGGCCGTGGTTCACAGCATGGTGGAACTGGCGCGGCGCTGTGGTCTGGAGCGGGTCAGTGGTTTGGTCAACGGTGTGCTGCGTAGTTATTTGCGTGAGCCGAATCGGGTAGTATGGCCCGACCCGCGCCGGGATACCCAGGGCTGGCTGGAACATGGTCTGTCGTTGCCGCACTGGTTGGCGCAACGCTGGCTGGTGCAGTATGGTGCCGAGGGGGCCATGGCACTGGCTGAGAGTCAGTTGAGCGCACCGCCCGTCACTGTGCGCGTCAATACCCTGAAAATGACGCGGAACGCGTTTGTCGCTCAGCTTAAGCAGCGTGATATTGCGGCCGAACCGACCCGTTTTGCACCGGAAGGTGTGGTCTTGCCCCATGCCGGTGATCTACAGCGTTTGCCCGGACGCGAAGAAGGCTGGTATCAGGTGCAGGATGAAGCCAGTATGCTGATTGCACATCTGTTGTCGGTCGAACCCGGTCAACGCCTTCTCGATGGCTGTGCGGCACCCGGCGGCAAAACCACCCATCTGGCCGCATTGACCGACAATCGTTCAGAGATTCTCGCCCTTGATCTTCATTCGCAACGGCTTGAGATTTTACAGCAGGGCGCCAAGCGCCTTGGGTGTCAACAGATTCGTACACTGGCGTGCGATATGACCCAGCCGTGTGAGGACTTGTCTGCAGGTGGTTTTGATCGTGTTCTCATTGATGCACCGTGTAGCGGTCTGGGGGTATTGCGGCGCAATCCTGAGTCGCGTTGGCGACGTAAACAGACCGATATCAAGGTGCTGGCCAAAACCCAGCGGCAAATTTTACATCAGGCTGCAGAATTGGTTGTTCCCGGCGGCCTGTTGCTTTACTCTTTGTGTACCACGACCCCGGAAGAATCCACTGCGGTGGTGGCGGACTTTCTGGCCCACCATCCCATGTATGTCCAAGTTAACCTGGCCAACCGTGTTCCGAAACACTGGGAGGGGTTGTTTGATGATGACGGACAACTTGTAACGCGCACTGGTGAGCATGGCCCGATGGACTGCTTTTTTGCCGCTGGTTTTTATCGTCAGCCGGAGTGCTCATTTTAACGTTTATCCTGAACAGTTCCCGTAGCGGGAAGGAGTGAACCATGATCAAGATTTCTCCCTCGATCCTTTCGGCGGATTTTGCCCGTCTTGGTGCGGAAATTCGCACCGTAGAACAGGCCGGAGCCGACTATATCCATGTTGATGTCATGGATGGCCACTTTGTGCCCAATATTACCATTGGCGCGCCGGTTGTCGGTGCGTTGCGTCAGGTGACCGAATTGCCCCTTGATGTTCATCTGATGATCGAGAATCCCGATCTGTATATCCCCGACTTTGCCAAAGCCGGCTCCGATATTATTACTGTTCATCAGGAGGCGGTACCCCATCTGCATCGGACCGTTCAACTGATCCACAGCCTGGGCAAGAAAGCGGGTGTTTCAATTAATCCGGCAACACCGGCCGGGGCACTGGAGGTCATTATGGCCGAGGTGGATCTGGTGCTGGTGATGACGGTGAATCCCGGCTTTGGCGGACAGAGTTTTATTCCGGCGACACTGAACAAAATTACCCAACTGCGTGAGATGATCGATCGCACCGGCCGTGACATTGAGCTGGAAGTGGATGGTGGTGTCAAGGCCGACAATATTGGCGAGATCGCCGCTGCCGGAGCTGATGTGTTTGTCGCGGGCAGTGCCGTGTTCAATGCTCCCGATTATACCCAGGCCATTCAGGCGCTGCGGGATAACGTCAAGTAAAGGCTAAGCCATGAGCACCCCACCATTTATGCAGCGCATCCAGGAAACCGTTCTGATTGGCGATGGCGCTATGGGTACCCAGCTTTACAGCAGGGGCGTCCCGGCGGACAGTTGCTTTGAACGGCTCAACCTGACCCGACCGGAGCTGGTGACTTCAGTCCATGAAGCCTATGTCAAGGCGGGTGCTCAATTACTGGAAACCAATACGTTTACCGCCAATGGGGTGCGGCTCGGTGGTGTTGGCCTTGATGGTCAGGTGCGCCAGATCAACGAGGCCGGTGCGCGTCTTGCCCGGAAGGCGATAGGCAGTGGTCGTGAGTGTTTTGTGGCAGGATCCGTCGGGCCTTTAGGTTCGCGAGACAGCGAGGAAACCCATTCTGTCGACGATCAGAAGAGCCTGTTTCGTGAGCAGATGACCGGTCTGGTTAATGGCGGTGTCGACCTGCTGCTGCTGGAGACGTTTGCCAGTCTGGCCGAACTGCAGTTAGCTGCATCCGTGGCGGTGGAATTCGGTTTGCCGGTGATTGCCCAAATGGCATTTTTCGCTGAAGGGCGAACCCGTGAAGGGCTTGATGGCGGACAGTTTGTTGCCGCGTTGAAAAGCGATGTTGATGTGGTTGGCGCCAATTGTGGTGTGGGACCGCATGAAATGCTGCAACTGGTTCGTCAGATGGTGGCAGCAACGTCTGGGCCTGTTTCAGCCTTTGCCAATTCGGGTTTTCCCCAGTATGTCAATGGCCGCCACGTCTATCTGGCCACACCGGATTATTTTGCAGCGCGTGGTCTGGAGATGGTTGAGGCTGGAGCCGGGCTGGTTGGTGGTTGCTGTGGGACGACTCCCGAGCATATTGCGGCGTTAACGGCGCAGATTCAGGGGGTGAAGCCGAGCCGTGTTGCGGTGCCACATCCGGTTGAACGGCGAAAGCCGGTAGCTGTTGAGGTGGGCGAATCGCGCCAGACGACCGTGTCGCCGTTGCTGGACCCGGCGCGAAAAACTGTGCCGATCACTGTGGAGCTTGATCCTCCGCGCGGCCTGGATTGCTCGTTGACGATTGAACGCGCCAAACTATTGGCGCAAAATGGTGTCGATGCCATCAATCTGGCTGAGAACCCTTTGGCCCGTATTCGCATGGGAAATCTGGCTCTGGCTGCAAAAATTCAGGATGCCACCGGGATCCCGGTAATTGCTCATGTCACGTGTCGTGATCGTAACCTGATCGGTTTGCACTCCGATCTGATGGGGGCGCATTTGCTCGGTTTGCGCCATATTCTCGCTGTTACCGGTGATCCGGTTTCTGTTGGCGAGACCAGCGGTGCCACCAGTGTGTTTGATCTCAACTCCGTCGGCCTGCTTGATCTGCTCAGTCATTTGAATCAGGGACGCAATATGCTCGGTGCTGATCTCGGAGAGGGGACCGGCTTTTGCTTGGGGGCGGCATTCAATCCCAACGTGACCCATCTGCAGGGGCAGGTGAATAAGTTGAAGAAAAAACTGGCGGCTGGCGCGCAGTTTTTCCAAACGCAACCTGTTTATTCGTCGACTGTTTTTCAGGATATGGTTCAGGCTCTGCAAGATGTTTCTGCGCCTGTATTTCTCGGATTGTTGCCGTTGGTCAGTGAACGTAATGCGGAATTTCTTCATAATGAGGTGCCGGGAATTACGCTGCCCGACGAGGTGCGGAAAAGGATGCGTGGTACTGTGGGCGACAGCGGTGTCGTAGCGGGGATGGGCATCGCCTCCGAGCTGGTTCGCTCCTGTGCACCTCAAGCTGATGGTTATTATATTATGCCCCCCTTCGGCAAGGTCGATCTTGCCTTGCAACTTATCGAAATTATAAAGGCAACATCCGCCTGACCTTTTTTTCTTTTACAGGTCCTCCTTATCCCTGCCGGTTGTTGCATTTATCGGCAATTGTTCACCTGGCTGGAGCCACCAGCCGGCTAAATTTATCCTTGATTTGCGACAGGCATTTGTGGTATTTAGCTGCATACTGTATACAAAATGTCAGTGGTGATTTACGACAAAAAGGGCGGCTAGTCGCTCTTTTTTGTGCGGAATAAGGGCTCTCTTGCTGGCGAGGGCGTGTGTATAACAGGAGGTCATATTGTCTGATATAGTTTTTTCCAGCTGGGGAAGAGAAATCGTCGATAACCGTAACGGCGGTGAAGCCGATCTGGCATCGTTGAAGCTGAAGCTTCCCACAGAGTATCTGGACGGTAAAGTCGGTGCCTTCATGGGCTGGGATGGTGTTGTTCTGCTCGACGGCGAAACCGATGTCGTGGCGATGGCCGCTGAATACATGAAGCGGGTTCAGGAAAAACACTGCTGTGGCAAGTGTACTCCCGGTAAAAAGGGAACACGTGTCATGCAGGATACGCTGGCTCGGATTCTCCAGGGCCACGGCGAAGAGCGTGATCTGGAAATTATTGAAAACCTGAAGTCGTTGTTGGAAGGCTGTAAATGTACACTGTGCATGACGTCAGCGATCCCTGTTCTTGACACGGTCAAGTACTTCCGTGATGACTACATGGCCTATATCGGTGGTGGTAAAAAGCCGAAACCGGCAGCCAGCTATCACGATAAGCTCACTGCGCCCTGTATTGATCGTTGCCCGGCGCATATTGATATTCCCGCTTACATCGAAGAAATCAAGAATTATCGTTTCGAAGACTCGTTGTCGGTAATTCGTGAGCGGATGGCGATTCCGGCTGTGTGTGGCCGTGTGTGTCCGCATCCCTGTGAGACCGCCTGTCGCCGCGCTCTGGTTGATGAACCGGTCAGCATTATGGTGATGAAGCGTGTTGCATCTGACCATGAATGGATGCACCATAAAACGCCGCCGATGCTTCCTGCTGCACCCACCGGTAAAAAAGTTATCGTTGTCGGTGCTGGCCCGGCCGGATTGACCTGCGCATTTTATCTGGCTCAAAAAGGCCACAAAGTCAAAATTATCGACATGCTGTCGGAGCCCGGTGGAACCGTTGCTGTTGGTATTCCGGATTACCGCATGCCGCGTCCGTTGCTGCGACGCGAAGCTGAGATTGTTGAAGCCCTCGGCGTTGAGATTGAGTATGGCGTTAAGTTGGGCCGTGATGTTTCTCTGCGTGAGCTCAAAGAGAACTATGATGCCGTGTTCCTCGGTACTGGCGCATTCAAGTCCAAGCCGATGGGGGTTGAAGGAGAAGATGCCGGTTACGAAGGGTTCTCCGAAGGTGGTATTCATTATCTGCGAGCTGTTGCGCTGGGCCAAGGCATGGTCACGCCGAAACGTGTGGTCGTTGTCGGTGGTGGTAATACCGCGATTGACTGTGTCCGTGTTGCGTTGCGTGAAGGTGCGGAAGAATCGATCCTGGTTTATCGTCGTACCCGTAACGAGATGCCTGCGGAATCGTACGAGGTCGATGATGCCGATGAGGAAAATGTTCGCTTTGAGTTCCTCGTTAATCCGACCCGTTTGATTACGGAAAATAACAAGATCACTGGTGTTGAGGTGATCAAGATGGCCTTGGGTGAGCCGGATGATTCTGGACGGCGTCGTCCGCAACCGGTTGAAGGTTCCGAATATATCATCCCGTGTGACATGGTCATCCCGGCCATTGGTCAGGACCCGGATCTGGGTTATCTCGAAGATGGTGATTACGGCATCAAGCAGACCCGTTGGAATAGTATCGTTACCAACGGCGGCACTATGATGACGGATGATGATGGTGTGTTCGCCGGTGGCGACTGTGAATACGGGGCAATGACTGTTGTTCTGGCCGTTGGTCATGGCAAGCGCGCGGCCAGTGTCATGCATCGTTATCTGATGGAAGGCAAATCCATCCTTGATGACGAAGAGGCTTTGGAAGATGTCGTCAATCGCTTAGGTGTATTTGATGCGGATGAAAACGTTCCCAACGTTGGTGGTCTGCATCGTGAACACCAGCCTAAGGTCGATGGTGCGGAGCGTGCCACCAACTACGAGGAAATTGAGTTAGCCATGCCTGAAAGTCAGGCGGTGGTTGAAGCAGATCGTTGTTTACGTTGCTACCGGGTGGCAATGGTTGCCGTCGAACAGTAGTCGGTATCAGACCTGCACAAGAGCTGAAAACGGACACTAGCGTTAGGATTTCCATATGAGTCATAAAGGTGAAAAGTCAATGGTCAACCTCACAATTGATGGTCAACAGGTACAGGTAGAAGAAGGCCAAACCATCATTTCTGCTGCAGAAAAACTCGGCATCAAGATCCCAACGATGTGCTACCTGAAAAAGGTATCTACGACCGGGGCATGCCGGGTTTGTCTGGTTAATGTTGAAGGTGTTGAGGGTTCTGTTACTGCCTGTAATACCGTGGCGACAGAGGGTATCGTTGTAACAACGACCGGTGAAGAGCTGGTGAATAAGCGCAAAGATATGATCCGGTTGATGCTGGTCAATCACCCGCTTGATTGCCCGGTTTGTGACGCTGCCGGCGAGTGTGACCTGCAGGATATCTGCTATGAGCACGGCATTCTTGATCAGCCGTTCACTGCAGAAGACGTTGCTGCGGCAAAAATTACTGATTGGCCGTTGATTGAAAATGTCCCCTCTCGCTGTGTTCTGTGTGAAAAATGTGTCAAAGTCGGTTATGAGTTAACCGGCATTGGTGACTTTACCGTGGTTGAACGTGGTGACATGGCCTACATTGGTCGTAAGCCAGGCAACGACATTGATCCCTATATTGAAGGGAATGCTGTTGATGTCTGTCCGGTCGGCGCCATGATCTCCAAGCCTTTCAAGCACTCTGCACGGAGCTGGACGCTGGATAAAGTTCCTTCCATTGGATATGCCGGTGGCAGCCTGGAGCAGGTGGACCTGAATGTCAAACAGGATAAGTTGTTCCGCATTACCTCTCAGGACGATGCCACGATCAACAATGGTCTGCTCGGCTTCGATTCGAGCTTTGGTTACGGCTTTGTCAACTCGGAGAAGCGACTGCTCAAGCCGGTGGTTAACGGCGAAGAGTCCACTATGGCTGATGCCCTTAAGGCTGTTGCTGATAAAGCGGCGGAATTCGGTGGAAGCGCTGTTGCAGGTTTGTCTTCGGCTCGTCTGACCGTAGAAGAAAACTACCTGTTCCAGAAGCTGTTCCGGACAGGATTCAAGAGTAACAATATTGACAGTGAAGCGCGGTTCGGTATGCAGCGTGCGTCCGATACGCTGGCTGAAGTTTTAGGACTGCGTGGCGCAAGTGCTGCAGCTCAGAAAATTGCTGGTGCGGATGCTGTGCTGGTCTTTGGTTCCGACATCACATCGGAACAACCGCAGATTAATTATCTGATCCAAAAGGCGTATCGTCAGAACGACGCCAAGCTGCTGGTTGCCAACATGCGCCAGGTGCGCATCGCCAAAGAGTCGCATTGCTTTCTGAACTATGCACCGGGCAGCGAAGCAGCTCTGGCCGCTGCTCTGGCCAAACTGATTGTTGAGAATGGTCAGGCTGATGAAGCGTTCCTCAAGCAATATGTTAAAAACAGTGCTGATGTGAAAAAAGCTCTTGCCAAAGTGGATGTGGCTAAGGTCGCTGAGGCTTGCGGAATTGACGCTGCTTTGCTCACTGAAGTTTCTGAACTCTTAGGTGCGGCGGAAAATGTGGCCATTGTTTTTGGCGGTGATGTTACCAAATCGGCACTTTGTGAGGAGACGGTCAAGAGTCTTGCAAACTTGGCGATGGTCAGTGGTGCCTTGGGCAGTGAAAGCGGTGGCCTGTATCCGGTTGATGAAAAACCGAATATGCAGGGGCTGCTCGATGCTGGTGTCACTCCTGAGTATCTGCCGGGTTATGTTGCTAACAGTGACGCTGGCATGAATGCTCAGCAAATTCTTGAAGGCATTGAATCTGGCGTAGTGAAGATGCTTTATGTTGCCGGCACCAATCCTCTGGTCAGTTATCCGGACAGTGCCCGTTGGAAAGCCGCCCTTGAGAAGGTTGAATTGCTGGTTGTTCAGGATATCCTGGCATCAGAGTTGACCGAAATGGCCAGCGTTGTCCTACCTGCTGCGGCCTATACGGAGAAGTCCGGTACCTACATTGCTTGTGATCACACTGCAGGTGTTCTGGCCAAGGCCGTGGCACCGAAAGGTGGCTCGCAAAGTGATAAAGCGATTTTTGCCCAACTGCTTGAGGCGACAACGGGGAGTGCTCAAACCCTGTGCAATGAGAAAATTCTCGCTGAAATGGCTGAAAGCTGCGATCTGTTTAGTGTCGTTGGCCTGGCTGGCGACCGTTATCAGAGTAGTTGCACCAAGAAGGGCTATACGCCTGCCGCAGCGGCATTGACTTTCTCAGATTGCGGTCATGTGGCTGAAGCCAAAGGGTTGATCCTGATCTCCGGTAAGATGCATGCGCATACCGGTGTGACGTCAACATACGCTGCCGGAGCTCTGGAAATTGCTCCCGAAGGGTACATTGAAATCAGCACTGCCGATGCAGATAAAATCGGTATTACTGACGGGGCTGTTGTTACCGTTAAGACGGGACAGGGTTCGGCACAAGGTAAGGCTCGCATCAGCAGCTATGTTCCTCAAGGTGTCTTATTTGCTCCGTATCATTTTGCTGAACTGAATATTCAGCAGGTGATGCCTTCCGGGGCAAACTATACAAGTGTTGAAGTCAGCAAGTAGATCACGTTGCACGATTACTAAAAAAGCCCCGGCGCATTGCGCCGGGGCTTTTTTAGTAAATTAGTGTTTAATGTCTGTTGGCTGTGGTTAGTGTTCGTGGTAATGCAGAACCACCAGCAGACAACTACCGTCGGCAATGACATTGATGCCATTTTCCTTGCATAGAGCAACTGCCTCGTCGCTTTCAGCTCCGGGTTGCATCCAGATGTTTTTAATCCCTTTGACAATCGCCGATTTTACCACCTCTGTGGTGATCTTAGGTGGGGTGATAATGGACAGGCTCTCCACATTATCGTCAAGGTCGGCGACGCTGGAGACACAGGGCAACCCCTCAATCGTTTCAGCGCGCGGGTTGATCGGTGTGACCTGTTTGTTGTTTTGTTGATAACAGCGCAAGACCTTGTTGCCATATTTGTCTCGGTTCGTCGATGCGCCGGCTACAGCATAATGGTTCGCGGATAGAAATGTTTCAATCTGGTCCATACTCTCTCCTTGATCAATTCATTTATTCAGCCAAGTCTATAGCAGTCCGGGCAAGTTCATCGCAGCGCTCGTTCTCTTCGTGGCCGGCATGACCTTTAACCCACTGCCAAGTGACCTCGTGGTCTTGGGCCGCACGCTCAAGGCGTTCCCAGAGGTCGCGGTTAAGAACGTCCTTTTTCTGGGAGTTCTTCCAGCCTTTTTTTTTCCAGCCTGAGAGCCATTGTGTCATGCCCTTGTAGACATATTGAGAATCTGTCGTCAGGGTGACAATGCATGGTTTCTTCAACGCTTCCAATCCTGCAATAGCTCCAAGCAGTTCCATGCGGTTGTTGGTGGTTTGCGCTTCATAACCACTTAGTTCCTTAATGTGGCTACCACAGCGTAACAGGGTGCCATAACCGCCAGGGCCGGGGTTGCCACGACAGGCGCCATCACTATAAATTTCGACATGTTGTTTTTGAGACATGCCCGTATCATAACAATGTCGCGGTAACAGGGCTAGTAATGTTTAAGCGTTTTCGGTGAATGGTGTGAATACGTGGTAGGGTGATACTGCGATGTGTCCACGCGTGAGGAGATAGAAAACACCGTGAGTGTCTGATGCTGATTCTGTTTTATCCTGTGGTTAAATCAATAGGCCTTTGAAATGTAGTCGGGGTTCATGGCTTTGTTCAGTTTGTTGATAAGCTGACTTTTTTGTACTTTGATGATTGGCATATCCCAGCAGCCACCATACCTTTTCCATGAAACCTCGGCGACGATATCTTGTGAAGATTTAAAAACCCACTTATGCGCGATGCAGTGTTCGCTGGTTGATTGTGTTTCTTCGTGAACAAACGTCATCTGGTACCATTTTTCAAGAATGTTGCCAAGCGCTTCCAACGCTTCTTCCGGTTCTTGATCTTCGACAGCGAGACGAAACCGGATGCGAAAAAGTTCTTCATCACAAAAGTCATAAACAGGTTGGGTGATGGTTAAGTCATGGAACTGACCGGCGTCACTTTGCCGTGTGTAGGAGCTGTAAACAGTTTCTTGGTTCTCAAAATCATTGAACGTTGCTCTGCGAATACATTCCATTAAAGTGTCAGGCTTGGAACCGAATTCTGTAAAGTCGAAAGTTGTGGAAGTTGTAACGGTTTGGATGGTTTGAGCTGATACAGTTTGTAATGACAAAAGCAAAGAGCACAAAACGTATACAATTGTTTTCACTCTCAACTTTTTGTCGGAATTATGGGAAGTCAAAAAAACTGTCATATAATTTACCTCATTTAATTTTTATATATTAACTGTTGTTCAGGGAATTGTCCAGACTCCGTATTTAAATTTTTAGAGGTTACTGAGTGGCAAATAGGTTTGCCCATAGATATGGGATGTGTCTATTTAAAATCATATCTGGGGGGGGGAAGGTGAGAGATGGTTTTATATTAAAAGGATTGAATTGCAATAATTGGACTAGCTAATATGTGTAGCGCAAAGTATTAAAATGTGAAATGGTGAAACAAACAAGGAAGGGACGATTTTGGGCGAAGCCTGAAGTGTGATGAAAAAATGAAATCTGGACAATCCAACGAGGGAACGGTTTTTCTTGAATTTATTATCGATGAAAAAGAGTGTGGGGATGATGTTGCCATAAGCGGGATTATACGAGTGCCGATTGTTGCTGACTTGTTAAGCCCTGAACAGCGAAATGAACTCTATCTGCATAAAAACAACAATGAGTCGATGACTCAGATGCGTGTTGATCTTGTTGAGTACGCTTATGAAGGGGCGCAGCCTCAGTGGCAGCGACAGCTGGTTACGGAAATCGCTAAGTACAACGACTGTGAAAAAGAGTCCGTGCAGGCTCTGGTTCGTGATTATCTAGCTCAGCGTGCAGACTTTCGTTGCCTGAAACAAAAAGAGCATGAAGAAATGCGCCAGAAATTTAAACGCATTCCTGTTGAAAGTTTAGTTTGCTACAGCGATTCCATTGGGGTGGGACCTTATGTGCGCGTTCCTTTGGGTGCCGAGAATGGTGAGGCCACATTGAATCGGAAAATTTTAAATGAAATGAGACCATATTTCACTGACACTGCCGTTTTTTTGGCGAAATTTCAGCAAGCAAGATTGGTGGCAGAGAATCACAATGAGGCTCTGGCGGAAAAGTTACAGGCGCTGTGGGCTGCAGATGGTGTCAGTCGGCAAGAGGATAAAAACAAAGAGCAGCACTATTTTGGTGATGTTGAACTGGTTGTTGAGTTTGATGACGAATTTCAGGTCGCCTGATAAAGACATGCCAATCCTTTGTAGAATTGATGAGCGACCAATTGAACTAAATCAGTCATGAGACTGATTGGTGCTTGCACGTTGAATGGCATGAGGGAATTCATCGTGCGTCTCTTTATTAAGGAAGTTCTTCGCAAGCCCCGCATGTGTGCGGGGTTTGTTTTTTTGAAATAGTACAGAGTGGGCTGATGGGAAGCTATGGCGAGGCTGTAAGAATAATCGCTATATAAAATGAAAAACCCACCAAGAGTGTTATCTTAGAAAGTAATAAAGTTAGTTTTATGAGGAGAATGCGTTGAATGTCCATTCGTGGCCGCATAATCAGCATGGTTTTGCTGTTGGAAATTGTTCTGATGGTGACGGCAGCGCTGTTGTTTTTTAATGAGCATAAAAAAAGGGAACATGAAACCCTTTTTTATATCGGCAATAGTCTTAAGAATCATTTTGAACGCAACGCCAGAGAAACCGAACAGCGCTATTCCAGCCGCGTAGCCGGTTTCGTCAAATCCAATCCAGCTGTCATTGATGCCTTTATCCGGAAAGATTCAGCGCGGATGGTACATTTACTAGAGAGGAAAGTTGAAACTCTGCATAAAGAGGATGATTTCTTCTATTGTATTACCTTCGTCTTTAGTGATGGCACTATATTTTATCACAGTAAAGATTTACATAGAATCGGCCAAAATGTTGCGTCAATTCCGTTTGCCAGAGAAGGTTTTGAGAGTCGAAAACCTGTGTCGGGACTTGTTCTATCTCTGGCGGGGTTAGCTTATCGCTACAGCTATCCGGTCTTTGATCAAGAGCGTTATGTGGGTATGATCGTGCTGGTTGTCGAGCCAACGCGGGCGATCACCATGCTTGCCGATGATTACAATGCTGAGTGTGGCATCTTTGTTGATCGAAAATATGTTGCCCGATTTGAAGATAAAAATGTCCGCGAGATTAAAGGACAGGCGCTGGTTGCATGGCAAGGGAAGTCCTTCTCAGACGCCGGCTTTACAGAAGCGTTGTTTAAAGCAAAGGCTCTGGAGCGTTTTGAGTTCAGTGGTCAGATATATCGGAGGTTTGCACCGCTGCCAATACAGAATTACCGTGGAGAGAAGATTGGCGAGGTGCTTACGGCGCTCAATACAACGAAAGAATATCATGAGTTTCGTGCCTCATTGATGCATGCCGGTGGCCTGTTTTTCTGTGTCTTTATTTTGACACTGATGAGCCTGTTTGGTGGGACGGGTTTTTTTCTGAAACAGGTCCGTTCTCTTCAGGAGAGTCTTGAACTCAAGGTTGCAAAAAGGACCTCAGCTCTTCAAGCGTTAAATGAAACGTTGTCATTAGAGATACAAGAACGTAAGAAGGCTCAGAGAGCCCTGAAAGAGTTGAGTGAAAAAGATGTGTTGACCGGGATTTACAATCGGCGGAAATTCAATACCTACTACGAAACGGAGTGGAGTGCCGCAAGGCGCGAAGGGCGCGTGTTGTCACTGTTGATGATCGATATTGATCTGTTCAAGATCTACAATGATCGTTATGGCCACCTTGCGGGTGATCAGGCTCTTCATCAAGTTGCCATCACGTTGAACCAGACGGTATCGAGGCCGCGTGACTTTGTTGCCCGTTATGGTGGAGAAGAGTTTATCTGTCTATTGCCGGAAACCTCACAGCAGGCAGCTGTCCAGCTGGCGGAAACAATGAGGCAGCATGTCGAAGATCTGCATTATATCCATGAGTTTTCCGATACCGCCAACGTGATTACTGTCAGTATCGGCGTGGCAAGTGTGATTCCTGAGAAAAATCAGGCAAAAGAGGAGTTGATTGACCTTGCGGACAAGGCTCTGTATCTGGCTAAAAGAGACGGAAGAAATTGCACTCGCATAGCCTGATAGTGGGCGGGCCGAAGAGTTCTTTTTCAGGTGCTTTTGTCATTCGCGGTTGTCAGGGCTTCCGTCTGTGAAAAAATGATCAAAGGGCTCTTTGGCCACGGGAGGGCTGTACAGGTAGCCTTGTCCCACTTCACAGCCCTTTTCCTTGAGGAAAAGTAACTGCTCTTGTGTTTCAATCCCCTCAGCGACGACCTTGAGATTCATACTGTGGGCCAGTGCGATAACGGCTTTGGTAATTGAGGCGTCATTGTCGTCCGTTGTGATATCGCGAACAAAGGACCGGTCGATTTTTAAACGGGACAGTGGAAAGCGTTTCAAGTAGCTTAAAGAAGAATAGCCTGTACCAAAATCGTCGATAGCAAGGTGGATCCCTTTCGCTTTAAGTTGTTTAAGAATGTTGATGGCTGAATCAATGTCATCCATAAGCAAGCTTTCTGTTATTTCAAGTTCAAGCCATTCGGGTTTGATCCCTGTTGTCTGAACAACACGCTCGATCATTTCAAGGAAGCCGGGCTCTCTGAATTGGCGTGGTGAAATGTTAACGGCAACACGAATCGGGCTGTGTCCGGCATCCTGCCATTTCTTATTCTGAAGACAGGCTTCCTGTAAAACCCATTCACCAATCTCGATGATTACTCCAGTCTCTTCAGCCAGGGGAATGAAATCGTTAGGGGAGATCATGCCCATCTGCGGATGTTGCCAGCGCAGTAACGCTTCACAACCGACAAGTTCACCCGATTGAATGTCGAATTGCGGTTGATAATAGAGGACAAACTGGTCCTGATTGACGGCTTTGCGCAAATAGCTCTCCAGCTCGATGCGTGTTTTTGCGCGGCTGTTCATTTCGGCCGTATAAAATTGACACTTGTTGCCTCCCAGCCCTTTGGCCTGATACATGGCGATTTCGGCAAAGGCCAGCAGTTCTTTGGGGTGTTGGGTGTCGGTTGGGGCAATGCTGATTCCCATACTGGGGGTGATAAACAATTCGTGACCGTCAATTGTAAATGAAGGCAGGATGGTATCAATAAAGTTTTTTGCCACGGTACTGACGTGAGAGAGTTCCTTTATGTCCTCAATAATGATCAGAAATTCATCACCACCCATGCGGGCGAGAGTATCTGTCTTACGAATTGAAGTGCTCAGGCGTTTGGCAACTTCCTGAAGTAGTTGGTCGCCAATCTCATGGCCCAGAGAATCGTTGATGTGTTTAAAGCGGTCCAGGTCAATAAACAGCAGGGCTGTAAAAAAAGGTGAGCGGTGGGTTTTGAACGTTGCCCGCTCTAACCTATCAAAAAATAATTCTTTATTTGGCAGGTGGGTAAGCTGGTCGTGCGTCGTTACAAACTGGAGATGCTGCGTTTTTTCATTGAGTTCAGCTTCTGAGTTTAAAATATCAGTAAGATCGCGGGACGTTTCGATGATCCCGCGGATTGAATGGTCTTCATTGTACAGTGGTGATGCTTTAATTTCATAGGTCCTTTTCTCATGGCCAGCCCGTAAGTGCTCGTGAATTTCACGGGCTTCTTTGCCCGTTTTGAGAACTTGGCAAAGGGGACATTTTTGATTGGTGTCTGAGCACGGCGTATCTGACCCGTGAGAAAGCTGGTAGCATAAGGTCGGGCCAGGCTGCAGTGCGTGTTCGGGGTGGCTCTCCCTGGCCGCCCGGTTAGCCAGGATGACGTGGTAATCAGTTGAAATTGCCATAATCGGATCCGCGATGCCATCGATGACTGTTTGTAGGAATTCCCGCTCTTTTAACACCGCTTGGTCAGCATTCTTGTGTTCGGTAATATCCTGAACCAGAGCGACGGCGTAGATGGAATCGTTATCACTGACAATCCATTTGCCGGTAAAGTGTCCGATAAGGGTTGAGCCGTCTTTACAGAGATAGGTCTTCTCGAAATTGCACGGCTCATTCAATTTGTCGCGGAACCGGGCTAAGCGGTTTAATGTTTCGTCACGCACCTGAGGCGGTGTGACATCGAGGATCGTCATGCTTTTCAATTCGTGCTCAGAATAACCAATCATTGAACAGAATGCGGGGTTGGCATTGAGGATACGTCCTGCTGTGTCATAAGAATACATGCCCGCACCACCATGCTGAAAAAACGCATAGAACTGTTCAGGGCGGCTGTCGTGATTTGCATTGCGTTGAGTCGATCGACGCGAATGGTAGATCTTGATAACGCCGGCACAAAAAAGAATTACCAGGAGGAATCTTGCCAGACTCGTTGTGTTTTCCGACAGGTGGAGTTGTTGCTGCAACCCCAAGCCAAGGGCGGTAAGGAGTATTGCTATTGAAAGCACCCTGAGTCCGTTTTTCTCCTTTGCCTGCTGCGCCATGATCCACAGCAGCAAGGAGCAAAGGATGAGTAGAAACGATGTCAGCAGAACGATAGTCGTGCCCATAAACATGCTTATACCTGCATCTATAAACAGAGTTTGTTTTTTTGTTACGTCCGATCTCGCGATAAGAAAAGATTTGTTGATTCTAGCAAAGATAAAATAATTTCAGACGATTTTCTTTTTTTTAATGCGCGTGACGTTATCAGAAAGGTGGGGCGAGCGTGTACCTGAGAGACTGTGGTCGAAATTGCAATGACGTTCGTCATGTTTATGAAGGCTGTCGTGGGAGATGATTTGGTGAAATACCAGCATCCCACTTCTTTGGTGTAGACCAAGTAAAAAGCCCTGCCGATCAGTGATCAGCAGGGCTATATCTTTGGCGTCCCCAGGGGGATTCGAACCCCCGTCGCCGCCGTGAAAGGGCGGTGTCCTGGGCCAGGCTAGACGATAGGGACTTATGTATAAAAATGGTGAGCCGGGGGGGGATCGAACCCACGACCATCTGATTAAAAGGAACTTGATCCGCCAGGTGTGGTAGGTTGGTAACTGCCTGTAATTAAAAGATTAAATTCTGTTTCAGCGTGCCATTAGCTGGTGATTCGCTTGATTTAGGGTGGTTCGGTGCAACTATCTGCAGTTCTAAGGTTTTTATTGAAAAATGGGGTCATGCCCAAGAGTCAATCTAACGTCAATCCGGCCCGAAAACCAACCTAGGGGCAACCTTTTCACTCACCGTTTCTGCGGGCCCCGTTATCAGAATCCAATTCTTTTGCGCCTTAGTTTCTTGGCTAAATCCCGACTGTGACCATTTACACAAAGGATTTTACAAGCCCAGTATATATGGGAATCTCAGTGTCTCTGTTTTTACGCATCGTCCAGTTCTGATAACGCCCCCCTGTCGCATACGAGACAGGGGGGCTGTTCAGTCAGAACCCTGATTGGGATTATGGTTTGCCAAATAGAACCGGTGGTCGGGTTGTGTCCCCAGTGGCATTGGGGAAGTCTTTAAAGATATATGCTTTTTCTCCTGTCTCAATCAGGTGTCGAGCTTCTTGCATAAACCCATTATACCGGTGTTTGCACTCATAGAAACCATGCCACCAAGCATAATCTGGTGCCATCATTGCCGTCCCCATGCGTGCTCGACGACCTTCGTGGTGCCACAGCTCGTAGAATTCGACCTCAAGATGCTCATCGAAAAATTTACTCTTATCGAGAAGACCTTTGCTGTAAAGATCATCAAGCATGGCTTTTGCCGGTTTGTAATACACTTCGTTGTACTCGTTGATCACGGCATCGGTTTTGGTGTAATGGTCTTCAACCCAGTTTTTGGCGTGGCATTGTTTACACACGTCTTTCATCTTGTTGCGCTCGGTAACCCAGTTGCTCTTGGCTGGGAATGGTTTGAAATCCTCTGGGCGGACCGTGAGCGGTGCCTGCAACTCCCAGCTTAACCGTTCTGTGACATCGTGGGTTGTCATTTGATTCCCGGAACCACTCATGTGACAAGATGCGCACGTGGGTCCTCGATAATCAATGCCTGGTGTCCAGGTCCCTGGTGCGGCATCCCAATTGTAATCGTCACCAAAGGCGGCATAGATATCACCGTGCTTGGATTCGGTAAAGATTTCAATCTGTGGATGATCCGGACCTAAATGGCATTGTCCGCAAGCCTCTGGCTTGCGAGCTTCAGCTACAGAAAAACGATGGCGCGTATGGCAACTTGTGCAGCTTCCCTTGCTGCCGTCAAGGTTGATGCGTCCCACTCCGACATTCGGCCAGGTTTCTGATGAAAGCCGCCCTTGGTCATCCATCTCCAGAATCGTGCCGTGGCAGTAATAGCACCCTGCCTGGCGTTCGATATCGGAGTTCATTCCCTTGTTCAGCCACGGATCGACCTTCCACATGATTTCAATCGTATTGGCATGTTTGCTGACGCTGTACTCTTTGACTTCGTCGGGATGACAGCGAGAACAGTCTTTTGGGGTGACGACTTCAGCGATGGGCACGCGGTATTCAGAACGGCCCCACGGGGTGTCATTGCGTTGATATTGCTTAAAATGGGTCTGGCTGATATCCGAGTCTGTCTCATCGGCTAAGTGGCAATCAAGACAGGTAATGTTAGCGCTTGCATGGCGGCTCTCCGCCCAGTCCGAGAAAATGCCCGGATGCTCCTGTTTATGGCATTCCAGACAAGCTTGTGCTTGTTTGGACATGCTGCGTTCCAGGCGAAAATCTTTGAGTTTAACTTGGTTAGCAGCAAATGTTGTTCCTGCCAGAACCAAACCGAGAATTACAGAGACAACAACAGTTATTGACGTTTTCATGGCAGTTCCTTTCTCCCTAGAATGGCATCACGCTGTGTTGTTACAATTTTTGACTATAGGAATAGCTGGATTTGGGTTTATGCACTAAATATCTGTGACAGTCGGTACACAATTTTTCGTAACCTTCTCGGGCATAGACGACAGTTCTATGAGCCATCATGGCACCACGCTTATCAGGCATATAGAGCAGGTTTCGATGGCATTTCATGCATTGATCATTGCTGATGTCTGCCCAAGCATGGTGACGATTTTTTTCGCGATCATATTCATCAAGAAACAGATGCGCGACAACATCCTTGACTCCATGATAGGCCTTAGCATAGAAAAAATCGAAAGTGTCATGCGGTGCTGGAAGGTGACAGTCCATGCAATCCGCTACAACGCCCTGAGTGTTAAACCCATGACTGGAGGTTTGCCAGTCCCGGTAGGCAGGTCGTATTTCGTGACACATGGCGCAGAATTGCGGGGTGGATGTGCGTACCATGGTGTAATAACCCATACTCATAAGGGGCACACCAAGAATAACCCCGGTTGCCACCAGCAGTACGGCTTTCATCCATCTTTTCATGCAAACACCTCCTTTCAGTACAAAGTTGCTACCTTTTGCAATTTCGGTGTTGTAACGGGGGCTATTTCGATCCGCTGCACCTCCTTTCACATTTAGGTGTTTGACGACTGAGAAAATTTGTTAAGTTTGCATCATGTCACCAGTTTTCTGATGCCGATATTTTTGGCAATAAACTAAAACTATTCTGGTTGAGCTTTGAGTTGTTTGATCTGATTCTTCAGCTCTTTTTCTTTGTTTTTTTGCTCGCTCGAATCTCTCATGATGGCGGCGACACCTTGCATCACGCCGTTATTATCTTTAATCATAATGATTGAAAAATCGCTGAATAACGCGTGTCCATCCTTGGGTAAGGCTGGAACCGAAAGGAGGTCATCGCAGTACTTGCTTATCCCCTCTGAGATGACTCTGATATAGCCGTCGTTGTGTCGTTGACGAAGTTTCTCCGGGATGATCAGGTCAAGTTGTTTGCCGATGGCCTCCTCTTTGGTGTAGCCAAAAATCATCTCCGCCCCGCGATTCCATAACTGGATATTTCCGGCACGGTCTGCAAACAAAATAGCATCTGGTGCCTGGTCGCAAATCATGGCCTGGATATACTGTTCAATCTTAGCTTCCATTACTATCCTTTCGCTACGTAAGTTAATGGGTCTTTTTATTCAGTTAGACCATCGTGCTGGCAAATTTAGTGCATGTTTTTTTTGTCCTGTCTGCCGATGAGCCAGTAAGCAGCGGCGAGCGCAACGATTACGCCGCCAATAATAATGAGCTCATGAGATTTTTCAGCAGATAAAGAGTATATCAGTACTTTGCGAATAAGCGCGGCCATGGCCAGCATAATAAAGGTGCCGATGTCGAAAATTTTTCCCTGCAGGTGTTTTATTTCTTCATGGATCAACTCTATCGCTGCCCATAAAACCAGCAAACTGCCGAGAATAGTTAGAATTCCTTTTTCTACCCCTATATCCGAATAGAAAAGGAGGTAGATATCGTAACCAAATAGGCTGATAGAAAAAATTGCCACAAATGCCAGAGCTATGGCCAAAAATAGATTTATATAGGAGTTGAACTTTTTTAACCCGATTAGAATTGTTTTTTCAAAACCAGAGAGTGATAAAAACTTACCTAGCTCCTCTTCGCGGTAGGAGCTGGTTAGTACATCGAGGTTCATGTCGATTATTTTTTCTATAGCAGCCAGTTCGGCAATGCGCTTTTTTTTGTCAACTTTTTCGTCGACAGAATTTTTAATTATAAAAGTCCTGGTGAAGGTGAATGCCGAGTTGACATAGTGGGTAGGTAAACCAATCTTCACATGGATTTCGCCTATTTTATACAGATTGGTGAAATAAGTGAGGTCGTAGTCGCCGCAAAATAGATTAAGAAACCACTGCTTAATTTTTACTCGATGGTGCGAAATGATATCTTTGTTTTTTAAGAATTGCGCAGTTTTGCCAAATCCCCAGATGTAGTCATAAAATTCACTGATAAACTTTTCGGCGAGGGCTCCCATGCGCGGTTGCAGCTTGTGTAAAATATCCGCTTCTTCCACGGTAAATTGATAGTCCTCTTTTAAATCGCGATACAACAACATATTGTTTCCTTTTGATATGCCAAGCTGAACATCGGTAACAATCTAATATTTCGGAGAAATCTGTACACAGATTAGACAAAGCCCTGCTCTTTGTGTTTAGCCGCTATCGTTTTCGCCAAAGTCTCAAGGGCGGCAAGATCCTCCTCGGTTGGAAACCCTTTTACCTGTACCGGTTCAATAATTTCGACTTTGAGGTTGGGAACCATTCCAGCCAACACTTCTACTGTTTTACCGCCCCAACCATAGGAGCCGATAATCGATAAATATTTGCTTCGCGGACGTAAGGCGTTGGCTAAAAAGGCGCAGTAAGCGGCGGCGGGATGGGGGCCGGCAAGCACCGTTGGGGTGCCAACAACGATTGTTCCAGCATCGACTAAAGCTATCGCCAGTTTGCCAATGTCGGTAACTGATAAGTTAAACAGCTCGACGCGAACACCCTGCTCAGTAAGCATGGCGGTGAGGTGGTCTACCATTTTTTTAGTGCTTTTGTGCATGGAAACGTAGGGCAAAATGACCACATTTTTCAGTTGTCCATCGACCCAGTCTTTATGGGCATCAATGATAAAAGATGGTCGTTTATGCAGTGGACCGTGGCTGGGAGCGATGATGTCAATTGCATAAGGTGCAAGTTTTTGTAGATGCTTTTTGATGCTATTGCCAAAAGGCATCATGACTTCGGCGTAGTAGCGTTTTGCCGCTTCGTAAACACGCGCTTCATCACTGGCGAATAGCTCAGTCGTCGCAATATGGGAGCCGAAAAAGTCGCAGCTGAAGAGAATCTTATCCTCTTGAAGGTAGGCCACCATGGTTTCTGGCCAATGCACCCATGGGGTATGGATGAACTCCAGCGTTTTATCCCCCAGGCAGAGGATTTCTCCGTCTGCGACAGTGATAATGGCGTCTGCGGCGATATCGAGTATATCCATGAGTATCCCTTTAGCCTTGGGGCTCGTTACTAGTTTGGCTTCGGGATATTTAGCCAGGATTTTAGGAATGCTGCCGGAGTGATCTTGTTCAGCATGCAATGATACTAGATAATCAAGCTTGGTAACATCCTTGAGCTGAGCCTCAAGGTCTGAGAAAAACTCTGACTCTACGCTGTCTATCAGAGCTGTCTTTTTGCTGCCTGCAATAAGGTAAGCATTGTAACTAGTTCCATCTGGCAGGGGGATAAGCTCATCAAAGAGGCGTGCTTCCCAATCGATATACCCCATCCAGTAAATATCGTCTTTAATTTTGCGCGGATTCATAAACCTCTCCTGAGTGCGGTTGTATCACCTGCCCAACTTAATCGACTATTATTGCCTGCCTCTTGAGTGTTGAATATGTGATGGCCGCCCCTGAATGGGGCGGCCTAATTCTTTTGTCATTTACTTCTGCTGGTCAGCACGCAGTTGTTGAGCCAGATGTTTTATCTCACCTAAATCCTGAGTCATCATGTTCCAGCCGTACCAATAGGCATAATCCGGATTGACATGGAAGAAGGCTTGATAAGCGCGCATACGATGCTTGAAATACATCTGCAGAAGAACCTGATCAATGTAGGAAAGCTCATCAAGTTTCTCATTCCAGTTGGCACCGTTGGTATGCATTAATGCGAGAATGAACGGATAATTGTAGGGGTAACCTTCAGGCTTCTTGATAATCCCGTCTTTGTAAAGAGCCGCCACCGTTTCAATTGCATCGGCCATGAGGCGATCCGCTTTTGTCAAAATTGCATCACCCATGTCAAGCTGCTCTTTGGCGTAGGTGCGGGAATGGCATTTAGTGCAGGTATCGAGCATCTTGTTGCGTTCTTTTTCCCATGAAGCTTGATCCAGTCGTGCCATGTCGACAGCCTTGACGGCATCAAAAACGGCTGTCGGTTCACCCGTCTCGGGATGTAAAACGCCGAGGGCTTTGAGGATTGTAACGCGATCAGCTGCGGCCTGTGGGTCTTCCGGCAACGGTAAGCGAACACCGAGGAATCCCCAAGCAGTATGATTTTCATGGGTGCCATCGGGTAAGTGGCAGTCCTGGCATGTTGGTGCCGCTGCCCCTTCAGGAAGATCTCCATCTTTTTTGGCAAAGTAACGCGCACCATGTTTCGAGCTCGACCACATTTCCCACTGTGGATGGTCGTATCCCATGTGACATTGCTGGCAGGCTTTAGGGTTCTGGGCTTCTTTCAGGGAAAAGGCATGACGGGTATGACATTCGTCGCAAGAATTGTTCTGATAGCGATAGCCTTTGGCCAATTGGTCAGCCTTTTGCTCTTCACTCTTGATCCCCATGTTATGACAACCGCCACAGCCGCGGCCCCCTTCAATCAGTTCATCTGGGGCCATGTGAGTTGCCGGAATGGCATTCAATACGGTCCAGCCATAGTTGTGTTTGCCATGTGAGAACGAGGTGAACTGTTCTTCGTGGCACTGTGCACAGACCGCTTCATCGGGCAGTACAGCATTTTTGTAGTCGTCAGCAGAGGTGTGCGCATCTCCATGGCAGGTGTCACAAGTGACGCCGACGTGTGAATGTTGACTTGCTTGCCAGTCGGCAACTTGGCCGGGAGATGTTTTGCTGTGGCAATCAATACAGAGATCTCCAGCAAAAGCTACTCCAGCAGTCATCAACAGAGTGGTACAGATGAGTAAAAACGTTAAACGATTATCCATAGACAGCCTCCTTTGGTTGAAAGTAAACGCTATCTCATCTTTTTAAATATGCAAGATAGCGGCAGAACTTTTTAGACAAGTTGTGAATTTAAGTTCACATAAAATGTAAAAAATTTTATATTGTACTTTGTTTACAAATCCATAGTGTTTCCTTAGGGCCTTGGTTGACCGCTTTGTGAAGTAACCGAAATTGTCTTGGAAAATATCTCCCAAGCTGCTTCAACGTGAGATTCTATGTCAAACTCTCCATCACTCATCTGTTGCAGAAGAATTCCTGGTTGAATGAGGCCAAGATACATGTAGGACAAGACGTCAGGATCCAGTTCAGGACGAATTTTCCCCACTTGTTGTCCATCATAAAAAAGAGTCGCGACTTTTTTTAAGTAGAGTTCAACAGCTTTAAAGAGCCGTAACTTTCTTGTCGATTGAACACCTTCCGAGCCCGTGGCAAACACATAACGAGGAATGCCGCTGCCCTTGAGCACAAGGTTGAGATGAGACTGTAATAACAGGTGCAAACGTTTGAGCGGATCGTCTGTTTCTGCACAAACCCTCCTGACATTGCCTAAAAGGCGGTCTTGAAGTAAGCCGCTAACAGACTCAAGGATTTCTTCTTTGCCGGAGAAATGGCGATAGATCGCAGAAGGAGCAAGTCCGATATCTTCTGCTATAGCCACGATATTTAAAGCTTCCAGTCCATGCAGGCTGATCAACTTTAAAGACGTTTCAGCAATCTGTTCACGTCTGATAGCTGTGGCAAGGCGCTTGGTAAGAGGGGTTGTTTTTTGTGAATCGTTATTCGCAATCATGCCCAAATATTATCTGATCGCACGTTTTTTTCAAGCACGTTTGATTTTTGTTAGCTTCTTGGGATTGACATGTCTAAGTGCAACTACAGTTAACTTTTTGATTGAAAGAAAAGGATTGACGCTATTATCCGTATTTTCTACTTTCCACATGCAGTATCCCAGTAGTCCGCTCCCGCCCTTGAAACGGTGATGATCCGGGATGTTTACTTTTAAGGCCAGCTTTTTTCTGACCTGAGCCCCCATCTTCCTAATTGTCTCAATCGGTAGAATCCTATTAAGGACAACTTCCGTTCATTACAAGAAACATCCTTAAACAGAAAAAAATTACCACCAAAGAATACCTCGACAGTCTTAAAATTTATGTGCTAGAGCCAAACCAACGTTAAATTCCGCACCACTTCAATGGCAACAATATTGTTTTTTTTCACGAGCAAGAGAAGGTGTAAAACACGATAGCAATGGCACTTTTGTCTGCGGAAAGTGGATGCTTCCATGCTATGCAAACATACTTCTAATGGGACGAGCAGCTAGTTTAATAGCCAGGCTGGCGGCGCTGATTGTTTAGTCTATGGCGCTGACCACTTTTATAAATTAGTTGACTAATCGTTTTTGCAGAGCAAAGATAGTAATTGATTACTATCTTTCTTTGGAGGGCTATATGAATTTATCAAGCAAATATCTTCCGGCTGAGGAACGACGGGCGGTGACGGTAGAGGCGGTAATCGAGTTGGCGGGAGAGCAGAATCCGAGCGAAATTACTACGGCTTCCATAGCTAAACGAATGGGGGTGACTCAGGGGGCACTTTTTCGTCATTTTTCAAACAAGGATGCCATCTTACAGGCTGTTATGGAATGGGTGAGCGAACGATTGATGTCACGTATCGAAAAAGCAGTTTATGAAAAGCCCTCTCCTCTTGCCGCACTCGAAAGTATGTTTATGGCGCATGTGGACTTTATAATAGAGCATCCCGGTATTCCTCGTATGTTGTTTGGTGAATTACAACGCTCTGAAGAAACCGTACCCAAACGAATGGTGCATGCACTCATCCGTCGTTATGGGGAGCGTCTCAACCGTTTATTTGAACAAGGAAAGGTCTCTGGTGAATTTGATGTAAGGCTTGATAATGAGGCTGCGGCTACGCTTTTCATCGGAACTATTCAAGGATTGGTCATGCAATCATTGATAGCTGGAGATGTTAGCCATATGCGTCGCGATGCACCGAAAGTTTTTGCAATATATCAACGGGGTATCGGGAGCGTATCATGAAAAGATTGCCTTTCCAAAAACGTACATTGGCCCTTATAGCTGTACTTGTTCCTCTGCTTGCGCTTTTTGTCTATGTGGCCTTGCGTTCGGGGCCACTTGCTCCGGTATCGGTTGTATTGACCACGGTCGAGAACAAGAGCATCTCACCGAAACTATTTGGCATCGGAACCATTGAGGCTCGTTACACCTACAAAATTGGCCCAACGTTTGCGGGGCGGGTCATACGTTTGGACGTACACGTAGGTGAACGTGTCAAGGCCGGGCAAGTGCTTGGCGAAATGGACCCGGTGGATCTTGATGAACGTCTCAGGGCTCAGGATGCCACGTTGAAACGAGCAAACGCTCAATTAAAGGAAGCGCAGGCGCGTAAGGATTATGCGCAGACACAGGCTTTACGCTACGAGCAGTTACTTAAAGTGCGTTCCTCAAGTGAGGAAGTGGTAGCCACTAAACAACAAGATCTGTTGGTTGCGAAAGCAGGGCTGACTGCGGCACGAGAGGAACTATCTCGTGTACGAGCGGAACGAGAGGCGTTAGAGGCGCAGCGCAATAATTTGTCTCTGATTGCGCCAGTTGACAGCTTGGTCGTTTCGCGTGATGCCGATCCGGGAACCACCGTGGTTGCAGGTCAGTCTGTCGTGGAGCTGATCGACCCGAGTACTCTGTGGGTCAATGTCCGTTTCGATCAAATTCGTGCGCGAGGTCTCGCAGCAGGCTTATCAGCCCAGATCACATTACGTTCGCAGGCAGGTGAGCTGCAGGCTGGACGAGTACTGAGAGTCGAACCCCTGGCAGACGCGGTAACGGAGGAAACACTAGCCAAGGTTGTCTTTGATCAAATCCCTGATCCGTTGCCACCTGTCGGTGAATTGGCCGAAATCACGATTACCTTACCGACTCTTGCGGCAACACCGGTTGTCCCAAATGCCGCTATCCATCATATAGGTAGCAAATTGGGCGTGTGGCAGGTCACTAATGGCGATCTTCACTTTACAGCAGTTTCACTGGGGATTGCCGATTTGGAGGGTCGTGTTCAAATACGAGAAGGGCTCAAGGTTGGTGACCAAGTTGTGGCCTACAGCGAAAACGCCCTGAATGAGCATAGCCGAATTCACGTCGTTGACCATATCCCCGGGGTGACGCAATGATCAGCTTGGCAGGACGCGACATCTTGCACTCCTGGGGTAAGTTTGTCTTTACCGGTATAGGTCTTGGGCTACTCATTGGCATCACACTGTCTATGGCAGGAATTTATCGTGGCATGGTGGATGATGCCAAAGTGTTGCTCGACAATAGCGGTGCTGATCTCTGGGTTGTACAGAAGGACACTCTTGGTCCTTACGCTGAGTCATCAAGTCTCTACGATGATATCTGGCGAGGGATGCAAGGCATGCCGGGAGTGGAGCGGGCAGCGAACATCACTTATCTCACCATGCAGGTGAGCAAACAAGATGGTGACGTACGTGCCATGGTCACTGGCGTCACTTCTGGAGAACCTGGGACACCCGGGTGGCCGCCCTATCTAGTCGCGGGTCGCCAGATTACTCGGAGCCATTACGAGGCCGTCGCCGACATCGCTTCCGGATTTAAACTTGGCGACCGTATCCAGATCCGCCGCAATCACTATACTATAGTCGGCCTGACCAGAAGGATGGTCTCTTCCAATGGCGACCCAATGGTGTTCATTCCTCTTAAAGATGCCCAGGAAGCACAGTTTCTCAAGGATAATGACGCCATCCGAGAGCAGCGTCGACGCACGGCCGAAAACCCTGCTTTCAACCGGCCCGGAGTGCCAGGTTTGCTCGATGCGGTTATTGCTTCGCAAGGCACCAACCCATATGTCAATGCGGTTTTGGTGCGGGTTGAACCAGGTCATGCCCCGGAAGAAGTCGCTGAGTCGATCCGCCGCTGGAAGCGCTTAACCGTCTATACCCGCAGCCAGATGGAGGAGATTTTGGTTGGTAAGCTGATCGCGACCTCCGCCAGACAGATCTTCATGTTTCTGGTGATCCTTTCGATTGTCAGCTCCGCCATTGTGGCCTTCATCATCTACACCCTGACACTCGGGAAAATTCGTGAAATTGCTGTCTTGAAACTGATCGGCACTAAAAATCGCACCATTGTCGGTTTGATCATGCAACAGTCCATCGCTTTAGGTTTGATCGGCTTTGTGGTGGGTAAGATTTCGGCAACGTTATTGATGGCGCCAATCTTTCCCAAATATGTGCTGCTGCAACCACTCGACTCCGTTATGGGTTTTATCGCCGTGGTTATGATCTGCGTACTGTCGAGCATTATCGCCATTCGTGCCGCGCTCAGAGTCGATCCGGCCGAAGCCATAGGGGGCTGACATGACTGCTAAAGGTATTCGTATCCAGGGGTTAAAAAAACGTTATGGAAGTGGCGATACCGCCGTTGATGCCCTAAAGACCGTCGACATGCACGTTGCGCCGGGCGAGGTCGTTGGACTGATAGGTCCTTCTGGATCTGGCAAAACCACGCTCCTTAAATGTTTGGGAGCGGTGATCGAGCCGACCGCCGGAAAAATGATACTCGGAGATGACGTCATATATGATGACGGCTGGAAGGTCAAAGATCTTCGTGCCTTGCGGCGGGACCGGATAGGCTTTGTATTCCAAGCACCTTATCTGATTCCTTTCCTCGATGTCACCGACAACGTAGCCCTTCTGCCCATGTTGGCGGGAATGCCAAATGCCGAGGCGCGTAAACGGGCAATAGGATTGTTTAAAGCGCTTGATGTGGAGCATCGCGCCAAGGCCATGCCATCTCAACTCTCTGGTGGAGAACAGCAACGAGTGGCTATTGCACGTGGCTTGGTGAATCGTCCCCCGGTAATACTGGCCGATGAACCGACCGCTCCGCTTGATAGTGAGCGCGCCCTGGCCGTAATCCGGATCTTGAACGATATGGCCAAAAAATTCGAGACCGCCATTATTGTCGTCACCCACGATGAAAAAATCATTCCCACCTTCAAACGCATATATCACATCCGTGACGGGGTAACCTATGAAGAAGAAGGCGAAGGACGTGGTTTCGAATGAGATCAATACAGAAAGGTATTCAAAATGACAAAAGACGTCTGGCTTAAACGAGTCGCATTGGTTGTACTCATGACTATTTTAACCGCAATCAGTTCTGCAACGTGGGCCGAAGAGAACGATAGTGCAGTCAAAGCGCTCTCGCTGAGAAATATCATGCAGGAATTGAGCAATAGCATGCAGATAGTGATTGATGCCATTTACAGAGAGGACTGGGAACAGGTGGCGGGAACTGCGCCTCAGATTGCCAATCATCCACAGCCGCCGATAGCAGAGAAGATGCGCATTTTAGGTTTTGCAGGTTCCAATGTGAGCAACTTCAAAAGTTTTGACAAGCAGACACATCAAGCCGCAAAGGAATTAGAAGAAATCGCCATGAGAAAAGACGGTAAAGGGGTGATAGCACAGTTCGCAACACTCCAAAAAAGTTGTCTCGCTTGTCACCAGAGTTTTAGAAAAACCTTCAAGGAGCATTTTTATGGGAAATAATAATATGGTTGTTCATTATGCTCTGATAGGAATGTGTCTTCTGACGTTGACAGGATGTGCTGTTGGGCCTGACTTCCAGCGCCCGGCACCCCCTGATGTGATTGGTTATACTCCCACCCCGCTGGCTACAAGTTTGAATTCCTCCCCCACCACGCTGGGTGATCCACAAAACATTATTAAGGCAGAACGACTAACAAAACATTGGTGGCGAGCGATGGGTGCCGACAAACTAGACATGCTCATCAGCGAGGCCCTGGAACGTAATCCAACCCTGATGGCGGCAGAGGCTAATTTGCGTCAGGCTCAGGAACTTTACGCGGCGAGGGCTGGTTCGACGCTTTATCCACAATTAGAGGGCAACTTGGGTGGCCAGCGCCAACGCTTCAATCCTGGAACATTAGGACAAACCGGAGAAGCACGGGAATTCAGTCTCTACAACGCTGGCGTGGGTGTTCGCTATACATTTGATCTGGCCGGGGGAAATCGTAGGGCGTTGGAAGCTCTGGCTGCCCGGAGCGATTATCAGCAGTTTCAATTGGAAGGTGCTCGTTTGACATTGGTGGCAAATATCGTCACAACGGCCATCACTCAGGCAAGCCTGAAAAGGCAGACTGAAATTATAGAAAACATCTTGAAGTCGCAGGAAAACCAACTCGAACTAACCCGGGAACGCATTCGTCTTGGTCATGGAGAACCGGACGATGCGTTAGCCCTGCAGACACAGTTGGAGCAAACGCGCGCCAAACTGCCGCCGTTACGTTATCAACTTCAACAAAACGAACATTTTTTGGCCGTTCTTGTGGGTAAAGCTCCAGGAGAGAGTTTGTTGCCGTCGTTTACCTTGGAGGATTTCACCTTGCCGCCGGAGTTGCCATTGTTAATCCCCTCTGAACTGGTGCGTGCAAGGCCGGATATTCTCGGTGCTGAAGCGTTGCTGCATGCCTCTAATGCAGAATACGGGGTCGCAATATCGAAACTATATCCCCAACTCAACCTTAGTGCCGATCTTGGATCGCAGGCACTGACGACCGGTGCGTTGTTCGGCGGCGGTTCTGCTGTTTGGAGTCTGGTGGGGCAGCTGACACAACCCCTGTTCAATCCAGGCTTGCCCGCTGAAAAGAGAGCAGCTCTCGCCGCTTTCGATGCGGCTGCGGCAAACTACCAATCCGTTGTTCTGGAAGCTCTTCGCAACGTAGCTGATGTACTGAGGGCATTGGAGAATGATTCAAAAAGGCTGGAGGCTCTTTCTGTCGCTGATTCCGCTTCAGGGAAGTCCCTAGAGTCGACACAGCGCCGGTATAAGCTTGGAACTGTAAGCTATTACGATTTGCTTATCGCACAGCAGCAACGGCTTCAAACTGAGCTCGATTTGACTAAAGTCCAGGCAAAACGATTGGTTAACACTGTTGTTTTTTGCCAAGCAATGGGTGGCGGATTAAATGGCATTACCGAATACACAGGACGGGTGGCGGAGGATCAAAGCGCCGAGTCGGTCGCCTCGCGATAGTTTAGAGGACCTACTGCTATCTCACGGAATGAAAAGCAGGTCTGAGAAGATAACTGGAAGGCTATACATTCTGTCTTTTTATAACGATATTTAGTTCGTTGTGGGTTGTTTCTAAAAAATAATCCAATGGGTGCTACCAATATCTTGATTAAGCGGGCAACCTAGGCTGCCCGCTTAATCAAGATTTATGTTAACTATGTTCGCTTAAGTTTCATTTTCCAGCCATGATCGCGGCGACATCGGTTTTAACTTCACCGATCGGCTTGATATCAAAATTTTCGACCAACACCTTGGCGACATTGGGCGACAGGAATGCTGGCAATGTCGGTCCGAGGCGGATGTGTTTCACACCGAGATGAAGCAGCGCCAGCAACACGACGACGGCTTTTTGTTCATACCAGGCGATGTCATAGGAAATGGGCAGGTCATTGATGTCGTCGAGTTCGAAGACCTCTTTAAGCTTCAGTGCGATGTAGGCCAGAGAGTATGAGTCATTGCACTGACCGGCATCAAGCACACGGGGAATGCCGCCAATATCCCCGAGATCAAGCTTGTTGTAACGGTATTTTGCACACCCGGCGGTTAGGATAACCGCGTCTTGTGGTAGCTCTTGGGCAACTTCGGTAAAATAGCTGCGGCTGGTATGGCGACCATCACATCCCGCCATGACGACAAAACGCTTGATGGCTCCCGATTTAACCGCGTCAACAACTTTGTCTGCCAGAGCCATGACCTGGGCGTGAGCAAACCCTCCGACAATTTCCCCGGTTTCAATCTCCACCGGAGCCGGACAGCTTTTCGCTTTCTCGATGATCTCGGAGAAATCTTTGTTGCCACCATCAGGGCGTTCCGCGATATGGGTGACTCCAGGCCAGCCGGCCATGCCGGTGGTGTAGATCCGGTCTCGGTAGGCGTCCTTGACCGGAGTGATGCAGTTGGTTGTCATCAGAATCGGTCCGTTGAAAGAAGTGAACTCCTTGTCCTGCTGCCACCAGGCATTGCCATAGTTACCGACAAAGTGATCGTATTTCTTGAATTCTGGATAGTAGTTTGCCGGCAGCATCTCACTGTGCGTATAGACATCAACGCCGGTACCTTCGGTCTGCTTAAGCAGCTCTTCCATGTCTTTAAGGTCGTGGCCGGAAATGAGAATGCCGGGGTTGTTGCGCACCCCGATATTGACCTTGGTGATCTCCGGATTGCCATAGGTTGACGTGTTGGCTTCGTCCAGTAAGGCCATGGCTGTCACGGCTACTTCTCCGCATTTAAGAACCTGGCCAATCATTTCTTCGACACTTAGCTCGCGTGTTGTGCCGGCCAGTGCTGAAATCATGAATTCATAAATATCGTTATTCTGGAAACCCAACATCGCCGCATGATCCGTGTAGGCGGCCATGCCCTTCAGGCCGTAAATAAGTAATTCACGTAATGAGCGCACGTCTTCGTTTGGCTGTGACAAAACACCGACCTGGGCGGCTTTGGCAGTGTACTCGGATTCAACACCGCTCCAGTTGACAACGTCTTCATTACTATTGAAGCCAGTGGACAGCTTCAGGGTGTCACGTTTGGCAATAGTGGTCTTGATGAGTTCTTTAATCCGTTGGTTGTCAAAGTTGGCGTTGGTAATGGTGGCGAACAGGGCTTGGCAGATGAACAAGCCGATGGACTCGTCCAGTTTGTTCTGTGATTTTGCCTCTTCAGCGACAACGGCCAAACCCTTCAAGTTGTAGACTAATAGGTCCTGCAGTCCTGCGGTGTCCTCTTTTTTTCCGCAGACGCCGGCGATGGTGCAACCGGTTCCTTTCGCGGCTTCCTGACATTGAAAACAAAACATACTCATGTGATTCTCTCCTGGTTTGATTGAGTGTTAAGGATACGTTTTGTTGTTACGTGTTATCCTTCATCGGCGTTTCTTGAGGCCACTATGACGCAAATAGAAAAAGAAGAAATTGATACAAATCAAAAAAATTACATATGGATGATGGCGGACAGTTTATTCAAGCTCTCCCCAAAGAATCTTATATCCAAACCTAATCGTGTCAATTCGTGAGGTATCCCCAACGACGTGGGGATACCTTTTCTAAAATTAGGTGTCTTAGTTTTTTTACTGTGGCAATGCAGCGTTCGCAGACGGATGTGTTATTTGATGGGGCTCTTCCGACAGGCTATCGGGATAATGAGGTGTCTGTGGCAGTACAATTTCCATGTCGGGGTTGAAGTTCAGTTTCTTATTTCCACGGTTATACAGGTACTGGTCCAACTCCAAATCAACAATCTCTGGAATCGTTATTCCTGATGTGATGATGGCCTCACGGAGTAAGCGTTCTGCAGTATTTGTGTACTTTTCGGTATCGTTCAGGATGCGAGTAGCTTCCGCCGGGTTGTGAAATCCGGTGGAGTTTTCATTTTGGATAAACATCAAGCGGTAAAAAGCCTGTTCATAGGCCTCTTTTGCCTGCTGATAGAAAGAAGTGGTGGTAATGGTTCCTGCTGCGGAGCTGTGATGAGCCAGCTCAAAAAGCTTTGCCACCCCAGCCAGGGCGTAGCCTGTGTTGATCATTGCCGTTGCCGTGTTGTCCTGAATGGCAAAAACCATCTCCCGCAGGCTATTGGGGTCTTCAGTGTGACAGGCCGCACAAGCTGTTAGGTCGTTTTTTAACGGACTCATGATCCGATGGTCGGAAATTGTTTGGTCCGCTGCACCTGTACTCGGCATGTGGCAGTCTGCACAGGATAAACCCGCTTGCCAGTGTGGACTGTCTTTGGAGAAAAATTCAAACTCCGGGTGACGCACAAAGCCGAGTTTGAATCCCGTCACGCTTTGTGTCCACTCTTTATAGGTGGGATCGGATTTGATCGTGGCAATAATGTTTTCAACACTGATGTTTCCCCACTGGCTCCCGGACCATGGGAAAAGAACATCTGTTGTCTTCATTTGCGCATTTTTCGGCATGGTGTAGGTGACGTGACACTGTGCACACACTAGAGTCCGTTTATCCTGATTGGATAAATCGGATGGTTGCTTTCCAATCTGGGGCAGGGCTTTGCCCAGAGTAAAACCGCGAGAGATTTTGAGAGACAGATCGTCCGTGTTATGACAATCAACACAAGTCACTCCCAATAATTGGTCTTGAGCCGGGATATCATCACGTAATTCAGCATACGATTTTTTGAAGTAGTCCTCACCCAATTCAGTCTGCAAATCTTGGGCATATGGTGTTTTACAGCTTAAACACGAGCCTCCTGCTTTGAGACGGGTTGGCTCAATATCCACTTGGTCTTCAATCATGTACACATGCCCACGTGGTTCGGTAAATTCAGCTCCGTACCCCCAGCCATTCAGTAACAAAGCCAAGTAGGGGTACTCATCAATTTTGCTGTAAAGGATGCCGTCTGTGTCATAGCCACGCTTATATTTACTTTTGTCCGCAGGCGTTGGCTCGGCTGTCGCTTTCCAAGACTCATATTGTGCTGGGTAGGTTTTCCCAAGCTCAATAGTTGTTAGGCCTTTTGTTGGAATTCCACGAGCATTATGGGCTGACGTTATTGTGTTGCCATTCACAGCAATCATGATGGCAGAGAGCAGAAACAAAAGGAATAGCGATACGCGTAATCTGGCACTGAAAAAATGTTTCTTAGGCATGCTTCCGGACCTTTCTTGATGGGCAAGGGTGACAGCAAACGTGGTGGTTCTCTCCACGTGCAGCTTGATTCTGTTGTCGGTCCCTCTGGCATAGGGCGTGCCAAAACTAAGGTCGGTAAGGAATGTTGTTGAAAATTAAACGTTTTTTTTCTTGCGGTTGAGGAAAGGTTGAGTCTGTTGCTGGTTGTGGAATGTTACGATAACGTAACGTGGTGGGTGGAGATCGTTACGTTTCTTGCCATTTTTTCAGTTTTTCCCACAATGTTTTTCGCGATATTTTTAACAGCTTTGCCGCCTCATTTTTTCTGCCGTTCGCTCGGCGTATAGCGTCGCTAACGATCTGCTGTTCTAGGTGTTGCATAGTCACTGTCAGTCCCTCGTCCATAAGGGCTGCCCCCTGTGAAACAGTGGCGGCGGTCCGCGTGATTTCATCCGGTAAATCTTCAGGAGCGAGGTCGCCATCCTGACAAAGCGCTACTGCGCGTTCTAAAACATTTTCAAGTTCACGGATGTTGCCAGGGAAAGGGTAGCGCAAAAGTGCCTGGATGGTTTCTTTACGCATCTTTTTCAGGGGTTTATGCATCGCGGTGGAGAATTTAGCGAGAAAAAGATTGGCTAGCGGCAAAATATCTTCACGTCGTTCCCGAAGCGGTGGTAGTTGAACCGGTATGACATTGAGTCGGAAAAACAAATCCTCTCTGAAATGGCCTTTTTCCATCTCTTCACGCAAATCTCTGTTGGTGGCCGCAACAATACGAACATTGATACGGATCTCTTTTTCTCCCCCGATCCGTTGCACCTTCTTTTCTTGTAACACCCGCAGTAGTTTTGTTTGGGCGGACAAGGACATTTCGCCAATTTCATCCAGAAAGAGGGTGCCACCATCGGCTTGTTCAAATTTACCAGAACGCGCCTGACCTGCTCCAGTAAACGAGCCTTTTTCATAGCCGAAGAGTTCTGCCTCAAGGAGGTTCTCTGGAAGCGCGGCACAGTTGATGTTAATCATGGGTCCGTTTTTTCTGGTGCTTAATTCATGTAACGCCCGGGCAACCAGTTCTTTGCCGGTACCACTTTCGCCGGTAATTAACATGGTAGAATCAAGTTTGGCTGTCGCCAAAATGGTCTTGAAGACGGTTTTCATTGCAGCGCTTTTGCCCATCATTCCGGCAAGGCCCTCTCCGGCCAGAAGCTGGCGACGTAATTTCTCGTTTTCATCTTTTAGTTGGCTTTTTTCAGTGACATCTCGGCTGACCATCAAAGTGCCGGTATAAACTCCAGAGCTATTACGGATTGGGTAGTAGGTATTTTCAAAGAATTTTTTTTTCACTCGAATCGTACGCGTGGAATGATTAAGTTCGCCTTTCTTCAACTTGATTAACAATTGGGATAGGGGCGCTCTGGCTCGCGGGGTGTGCATATCCAAAAGTTGTCGACCAAGAAATTTGTGCGCGCGGATACCGCGGATCTTTTCGGCTGCGGCATTGATGAAGCGGATCGTGTCATCCTGATCAGCAAAAACCAGCCCCTCTCCCATGCTTGCTAAAATGGTCTGAAAAACAGAAATATCCATCATCTCAAAAGAGTCCAAAGAATCCTCCGCAAAATTTTCTTATAAAGGTTACGGATTCGTAACATTTTAGGCATCGTGACATATCTATGTGATTGAGATCAAGCTTTTATATAATACGTAGATATTTTTTCTTTCTTTGCAAGTTGCCGTATTCATGAGGGAAATTGTAGGAAGTTTTAAATTCCTGCAGAGGTGAACTGTTTCTTTACAGATCGGTATGGTTGTCGCAATGGAGCTAAACGCACGCGCAAACACTTCACTGTGAAAGGAACAACCGTGACGAAAAGACATAACGCAATTTTGATGAAACGCCACATGCTGGTACCGAATTGCTTGAAGCGTCTTCCTAAGCGTTACCATGCGCCTCTGGTGGGGCCACGCTCTTCGATGACATTTCACGATTCATTGTGGAGCTTCCTTAGTGGGACGTTCGGTATTTTGGTCATTTTTGGGCTTACCGAGCTGTTGGATTTTCCGTTGCTGATTGGTTCCTTTGGAGCTTCTGCTGTTCTTTTATTCGGCGCTGCAGACTCACCTTTGGCGCAACCGCGTAACGTGATTGCCGGACATGTTGTTTCCGCTGTGGTTGCCGTCTGTGTGGTAGCGCTTTTGGGTACCGGCCAACTTGCCATTGCCGTGGCCGTTGGGCTAGCTATTTTTGTCATGAACGTAACCCACACAACGCATCCTCCGGGAGGTGCCACGGCTTTGATCGGTGTGCAAGGAGGCGCAGGGCCGGAATATATTGTTATTCCCGTGCTCCTCGGAGCGTTAATCCTGCTGTTGACGGCTCTCATAACAAACAATCTGGTTTATCACCGGAAATATCCGAAACACTGGTTTTGAAAATTTGTCACGAAGATAAAGGAAAAGAGAAAAAATGACCGAGATCAAGGAAAAGACATATCTGGTGATTGTACAGTGCCACATCGTTCAAGAGCGTTGTTCAGGTTTTCATTGCGAAAAGGCTCTGCATGATCGAACCGGTAGTTTTGCCGTATATCCCGAAACCATAAATTTTCGCAGTCTCTCATTGACGTGTGGCGGCTGCTGCGGCCGAGCACTTCATCGAAAACTGACGAACTTGATACGTCAGGCACAAAAGCGTGACGGGATCAGTAAAGAGGACATTGTTGTGCATCTTTCTTCTTGTATCACTAAAGACAATTATCATGCGCCAACATGCCCCCATCTCGATTACCTGAAAACTCTGATCGGCAAGCTTGGGCTTGATCTGGTCGAAGATACCTGGATCAGTAAAACGGCTGAAAAGAGGCGCCAGGAAGGCCTTTACCGTAACAATCAATGCATGAAGGAGACGCCCCATGGTTAAAAGAGGCCTTTTTTGTCTTTTAATGGTTTTGCTTTTCCCTTTTTCAGTAACAGCCATACCAACGATTACATGTCATTGCTTTCAGGACATGAGCTATAACCCTGATCAACCGGCCGCCGCTGATGAGTATTATTTGGCGTCAGTGCAAAATTCCTTTTTTGCCGCAGTGTTTAATACGGACAGAAAGTCGGTTGTAAAACAGAAAAGAAATGGAGTGTCCTCCGATGATCTTTGGATTGCTTCTTGGATTGGAAAGATAGCTGATATCCCAGCGCAACGTCTTTTAGCTCAAAAAAGGGCGCAGGGAGAATGGAGCGCCATTCTGAGCTCTTTATCACCAACAATTAAAACACAACGAAATTCCCTGGCTCAGGCTTTGAAAGCCTGTGTCTCAAAAGAATTTATGGCCCAAGCTGTTGTTGAGGATGTTTTTGTTCATTATTCCATCCTCGACCAGAGGGCTTTGCGAGACCTTCGGAACGCGGGTGCTTCCAATCAGGAGCTGGTTATAGCGACCTTGCTCTCGAAAAAGACTGGTGAAATTCCACAAAGCATCTATCTGAATGTGAAAAACGGCATGAAAACCTGGGGTGAATACATCAGCTTGACACAGCTGTCAATGGACGCCTTGAGAGATGAGTTTTTCAGCATGTTGAACGGCGCTCAAGGTTAAAGGAGAAATGACATGCAAATTAAGTTGAACATTGAAAAAATGACGGTTGTACGCTCGATTGTGCAATGGAGCTTCTTTGTCTGGATTTTGATTATTGGAATCCAGTTTGGTTTTTTTGTCAGACATTTTGCGATGAAGGGAGAGTCCTTCTTTGTCAATAGACCTGCAGGCGTTGAAGGGTTTTTACCCATTGGCGCGCTGGCAAGTTTAAAACACTGGCTGTATACGGGTCAGGTTGACCGGATTCATCCGGCAGCCTTGGTTCTTTTTCTCACATTTTTAGCAATGAGTTTGTTGGCAAAAAAATCATTTTGCTCCTGGCTCTGTCCGGTCGGTACCGTTTCCGAGGGACTCTGGAAGTTTGGCAAGTGGCTCTTCGGGCGCAGTTTTCATATGTGGGGATGGTTGGATTTATTGTTACGCGGGGGGAAATATCTCCTGTTGCTGTTTTTCGTCAAAATCCTGGTACTTGATATGCCTGTTTATGCTCTTGAACAGTTTTTGCAAACACCCTACTGGGCGATCAGTGATGTCAAAATGCTTTACTTTTTTACTAATATGTCGCTGACGACCATATTTGTTCTTCTTCTATTGGCGGGGTTCTCTCTTTTCTATAAAAATTTCTGGTGTCGCTACCTGTGCCCTTATGGTGCCTTGCTGGGATTGATCAGTTTTTTCAGTCCGTTGAAAATCCGTCGCAATGTTTTGACTTGTACTGATTGTGGTCTTTGCAGTCGCGCCTGCCCGTCTCGATTGAACGTTCACCGTCTTAAAACCGTCAGTAGTCCTGAATGCTCTGGCTGTCTTTCCTGTGTTGATGCCTGCCCGACTGCGGCCGTACAGATGAAACTTTCACTCTGGTCAGCTTCACTGCCGCGTTGGACTTTTCCTGTTGTCGTTTTGGTTGTTTATGCCGGTGGAGTTACTCTCGGAATGGTAACGGGGCACTGGGATAGTTCGTTAGGTTACGAGGACTATCAGCGCTTGATTCCGATGACGAATTTTTTGAGCCATTGATTTTAACGAGCTGAAATCTCGGAGTTTGTGTTTCTGTTTGCAAAGTCGGCTGATGGCCCTTCTGGGAGGCACCATGTACGAATTAGAACGTAAAAGCATCCAAAATAGTGAGGGAGGTCCCTGTCAGGTCCTCGCTGTCCGCGGTAACCTGGGGATTGCTGTCGTCCGCAAGCTTAAGGATGATCTGCTTGCACTATTGAAAAACAATGATTCTGTCGTGATTGATTTAACTGAAGTTAGTGATATCGATTACAGCATTTTACAACTGATGTGTTCTGCCAATAAATACGCCCAAAAGCACGGTAAAACCTTTAAACTGACAGGACAAAATGCTCACGTTGTTATGGTCGAAGCGCAATCCGTCGGGTATTTTCGCGCCGAAGGCTGCAAGGACGCCAAAGATCCGACACGATGTTTGTGGTTAGCGGAAACCTCCGCTTAATCTATGTCAGTTTAGCCCTGGCTCCTATCGCGATATGGAGACTTTCCTAGCTGACTACGGAGATTGCCTGCCAAGGGGGTTCTACCCCGTCTCTATAGACGGTTTGGAAGGGGCATTTCCTGAATAGAAAAGAGCTCCAGGCTATGTGGCCTGGAGCTCTAAATAATTTATCCAAACAGCTCAGATATCCGATTCTCGATAGAATCTCTAAATTCTTTTTCTTTCAGCCATTTTTTAACCTGGTCATGTATATCTGTGCGGTCTTTGTCGTGGAACTCTGGTATTTCCCCTGATAGCACTTCAACGTTTCCTCGTGTTTTTGACGCCTTTTCGGGCCATCGAAAGGGAGTGTCGGAAACGACAACAACCTTTGCCTTTCTCTTCAAGTTATCTTGCTCGAGCTTTTTCTCTCTATCATAGCGTTTAATAATTGAGATGATTTGATCCAGCGATAATGAATCATCGCTATCAGGATCGATGGTGCCATCTTCTGCTAAGATATGCCGAATTTCCTCTGCAGCATATTCGTAGTTATATCTTCTCTTTTTTAGCCTCAACAAATCTTTATTTAAGGGCGACTTTGGCGTTAGTTTTCCAGTCTTTTTTTGATTCTGGAGGGCGTCAAAAATTTTCTCATAGGCGGCAAAAACGTAAAACACCTGTCTTTCTTTGTCACGTTGTAAAAGACCTTCTTTATTTGCCTTTTGCGCTTTTTCTATATGACTCTGCTTAATTTTAAGACTTTTGTTAAGGTGTGCAGATCTCGGTCTGAATGAAAGAGCACGCCATGCATCGATTAAGACTAAGGCTGCAGGCAAAATTTCATCCAGAGTCTCTGCGTACTGAATCGTTTTCAGCGCATAGACAGCACAGAGATCTTCAGGTGCAATTTCACCTTCCAAAACCGAATTTGTGTATCGGTCAATGTAGATTGCTACATCAAAGAGCCGATCGATGGGAGGATGATGCACTTGGCTTCTTTGGCATTCGCTCTCTTTTTCAAAGAAGAGAGCGGGCTTAATGGTTTCCCAGATGTCATCAATATCGTCGTTGGTATAACCATCAAGTTGAACTTCAGCAATGCGCTTGGCTATTGCCATTCGAGAGATGAGGTTGCTTTTTTCCGCTTCCCATCCGGCCAGCGGTAATGCTGTTTCAGGGGTGTTTTTAGGTGCGTTTGACATTGATCTATCCCTAGCTTTGAGAAAAAAGCATGTTAACGAGTTTCCTGTAAGTTGGCAAGGAAAGGGCATATTCACCACTATAGGGGGATGTGGGGGAGCCCCCCAACAGCAAACACGCTATTGCGTAAGGACTTTACTCCAGGCCATGCCCCTGACTTTTGCCAAGTAGCCCCCGAAAAGGCAGAGAATCGAACAAAGACTCAGCTTCAGCAAATTGCTCCCTTTGCCTTATAACAAGAGTCAAACTATCCATAAACGTATCCAATTCCGACAGTCGCAAAACATGATGGTACTCGCGCAATACGTTCAAAAGCCCACCGTTACCATCAAGCTCTATATTCTGCCCACATTCGCCAAGAAAAAGGCAGATTCTCACCCAGCCAGTTTTGCCGATATCCAACCGTCCGAGTATTCCCCCAGGGTGATAGCCAATCGCCTTCTCAGGGTGTTTATTGCGCCGCTTGATCAGCCGGAACTCCCCAGGAGCAGCCCTTAAGGCTATCAGTTTGTCAGCATGGAGAAAAAAACAATGGCTGGGACTTGCTAACGCAAGTCCCAGGCGGTTTTTATCGCATATAGGACGACCATACGACCGTGATCTCATGGTTTATCCAAGCAGGTTCGAAATGGACTCTGACACGCCAGACTTACCATCCGGCAGCTCAAAATAGCGAGCCCCCTCATAACCAGCGATGAGATCGGCCAAGCGGTCCTCGCCCATGATCTGATAGCGACACACTAGGTAGTAAGCGGCCAGCTTGCCAGCATCAATCTGAAAACTGTCGATCCGCAGGATGTCGGACTCATTACGGATCGGAACCCCCTGGTTCCCCATGGCGATATTGATAGCACTGTGGTCAGGCAGGACACGCCCCAGAAGCTGACCGAGTCCATCGCGGCGATCCGCCGGTGCTTTGGGACTTTGCAATTCGACGGTCGCGTATTTCGGGTTGTCAGCAAACTCGATCATGGCAACGAACTTTTCAGGGGTAATGTAGCGTGGCAGAGCCCCCTCTGCCGCGAGTGCCACCTTGATTTCTTTGCCATAGTTGACAAGACCAATCTCTGCGGGTGTGAACGGCTTTCCCTTGTATGGTGCTGGAGTCTTCGCTTTGATGTCGAAGGGAGGGAAGGTCGACAGGTTAGACAGCCCCTTGCGAATCTTAGCGTTGTCCATCGTCGAAGAAAAAACAGCCCTCAATACCCCTGAAGAACCTTCTGGGGGCTCCGGCAAGCTTTCGCAGCCAGCCACCGTATTCGTTTTTACATCCATTTTTTGTATCTCCTTGTCTAGTCAAAAGGGTCAAAATCGACCCGAGATCCTGCTTCATCGCGAAGGACGATGAAGCGTGTATAGTCCAGCCGCAACCGTTTTACGGCCAGATAAGTACAGACAACTGCGTCTGCATCGAGGATGAACTCCGCCACGTCTTCGACATCGCCTTTGCGAACACTGATCACCGCTGCCCGCAGAGTTGATGTTTCCGAGGTATAACGAGCCACAACCTCACCATTTGGTACCTTCGTGTTGATATACGTTTGTCGGAAATCTCCTTTCTCGATCTCGCGGACGAGATCGCCCAGTGAGCGGGTCACATCGAGGTTTTCAACCAGAAGCTCAAAGCGCCTGATCGACAGCCGAATCATGCGACCATAGGGATTAACAATCGAAACCGCCATGTCCCTCCCGGTGCCTTCAATCGACATAACACTGAGGTGGGCTCTGGTCTTTGCTTCGAGTAGAGTGGATTCATTCGAGTTGAAGTTGTCCGGGTCAATTCGCTTTAGCTCTTGTAATACCTCGTTAATCCGGCCCGACATGATCGGGCCTTCCGTTTCAACCTGAGCGAGGTAATCCACTATTTGATTGCAGCTCATGGCATTGCGAACTGCAGTTGTAAGCGGGTAGGAGAACTCAGTGGCGTTGTCCTCTGGCAGACCAAGGCTGATTCTCGCGGTCTTTAATGCGTCCGCTAAAAATTGTTCAAAAGGTTCCATATCGCCCTCCAGCGGTTCGGGTGCATGATCGTTGCGTTGCCGCTTCACCTGACCCACGACAGAAAGCGGTAGCAGCCTGATGTTGCGTTTTTTGGGATCTGTTTTCGCAGCGACCTTTTCTTGGTGATATGCATTCGTCGCGATCAAATAGACCATTCCAACTAGTTCAGAAACTGATAGCTCTCCTCCTTTAAACAGAGCGTCCATCATTTCCTTCAGCGTGTAACGCCTGGTTCTCACTTTGTCGTCATCAACAACCGCCCGCAGAATTGCGGTAACGTGTACATTCTTTTCGAGGATGTAAAAGGCGTCAGTTTTCATAACTGAGACAATAACGGATGTAGACAGACAACAAAATTCCCCCGCTTGAGTTCCCTCAAGCGGGGGGATCAATGGTCAACTCGATAAACACGGCGGGGTCCAAACCCAGCAATCGAGCCATTTTTCGCAGTTGACTGCGGTTGGAGGCAGAGTGACTCAGCTGATGAGGAATGAAGCGAGTTTGTCGGATTCGGCGGTAAATTTTTTCTGACAGGCCAAATTCGCTCAGCTCCTCTTTGATCAACCAGACAGGAGGGCGGATCTTGGAAAATTCGGGTTGAAGAAGGCAGGTGACGAAATTCTCCAGGCAGGACTGAGCCGCTGGATTTTTCGGAGCAGCGCTGCGCTCGCGTGTCGTAGGGGCGATAATCCGCGCCAGTGCGCGACCGTCAGCATTCTTCAAGCCAAGGCGACGAAAATAGGATTCCACCTCAACGCGATCAGATGTCGGCCTCGGGTTGGGGGTGTATTCACCGTCACTGAGGGTTTCAAGTATCGTAGGGGTAATAACCTCAGGAAAGGACAACAAGAGAGCGTCCTTCCCAGGTAACTCTCCAGCTCGATACAACTCGCGCCAGCGGGGGAAACAGCGCCCGTTCATGATCAACTTGGCCACCTCCGTCACCAGGACGCGGTTGTCCTGAACATCGTCACCATAAAACAAACGCGATTCAGCATCAGACCAGTCGATCAAAAGGACCGCGCACAATTCAGCAGTCAGCTTTTTCAGCAGCGGGTGGGGACGAATAAACCCTTCTTCCCAATTGGCGCGTTTCGCGTTTTTGACATCAGTCGTTGACCACTGCGCTTTAGATCCTTGCAGACTCGGCGGTAGTTTTTTCCATTGCGTCGAGACAAGACGGGCAATTTCGGGATAGTCTGGAAAGGCACCGTCGCCGATACGTAGCAGCTTGCCTTGAGTCACCCCGCGCAGAATAGTTCTGACAACGGTCGCAGCCTCTCCCCCCTGGAAACGAACGCTTTTGCCACGCAGTCGCACCCGATCGATGACCTCATCGGGGCGGGCAACACGGCCACTGCGACGGATGTTGTCGACCTGATGACGGTGGATCTTCATCTGCTCCAAAGATGAAAACGGAACTGTGTAGGGCTGGGGAAGTAATCGCCCTGCTATGATGGTTTGAGTCCGGGCAAGGACGGGCAGCCTTTTCATATCGAAGTCGCTATTGAACTTGCGGAGAGCACACTGCTCCACCAGCCCAAGTTGCCCGTCACTTTTCATGATTTTTGTGTAGGTCGGCAGGGTGTACAGGTTGTAGGTGAAAATCTCGTCGCGACCGTTCTGCGTCTCATCGATCTGCGCCTGAATCCAGCGCCCTTCAAAGTTACGTAGCAACTCCTTGTTTGCCAGAACGAAACGCCTCACAGAACCATCCTTGATGATCTCTTTCAGAGGAGGCTTGATCGAAAACTTCGCCAGGATCAAGACGTGTTCTCCCGAGCTGTCGAACCCGATCTGACCGCGCGATTTAACGGCCGAAACGTTATCCGCCATCCCCTTGATCTCTAGACATGCCCCCTCGTCCGGTGCTAGGCGACGTCGCGCCTGCTGGTACATTTGGAAGGGGACAAGGCGGTTAAACTCTTCCTCCAGTTGACCACAATCGAAGGCCTCAAGAACGGCCGAGACGCTCCAGTCCGCCGCCTTATTCGGCTTTAAAATCTTAAATATCTTCTTCATACTCAAGCTCGCTTTCAACGTAATAGGTTCCGGCGACAGAAAAGGATTCGTCAGAAGGGAGACCGACTAGATATCCGTCGGTCGTGCAGCTAGCGATATCAATCCACTGCTCAGCTGGGCGACTCTGATTAAACGCCTCGACCGCGAACATCAGGGAGGAGAGGGTCGCTCGACCTGCGCCGGTGGTCAGGGCGGCAACGATCGGGTCAGTGACTTTGGAGGGGCCGAGAGGTTTGGTCTCGAACGTGCTGGCGCAGGTGACGTTACGCGGATTGACCCCTTGGCTGAATTTTCCGTAAAGGCTGTTCATGAACTCCTTCAGCAGCTTTTCATAGACGGCTGCTGAGCCGTCGCCCGCATCTGATGCTGCCCGGTATTCATTGCGTTTTACAGCCAACTCAGAAAGAAATTCTCGTAGGTACATGGTGACAGAGCCGTCCGCTGCTCGTTTAACAGGAAACTCCAGCGACCAGATCGCATCGATCTCGGCACCGGCATCAAACGCCAGCATGATCTCCTGGTGGGTGGCAACCGTGATCCCTGAAGACGGATAGACCAGACCATAGCGGGGATGGTGAACATGCAGACAGGGGTACAGCACAGATGAGGGAAACTTGAACCGGACACAGGCAAAACCGGGAACCAGGTAGGCTGGAACCTCGCCGCTCACCTTCTTCAGATCCCACTCCTTATGCCATTTGATAAGCAGGTTGTTGTTGTAGACGCATGCGGCCTTGCGGATGCGACCGGCAATCCCCCTTTTCATCCCACGCAGCGCCCACTCCAGATCCTTTGGAGATTTGTTGAGAGCCTCCTTTGCCCGGTTGATCGCATCCAGGGGAACATTGTCGGCCAACAACGCTTGGACGCGGTCCTCGGACAATTCGTAGGTCTGGAACAGCGTCGTCACTTTCCCACCAAGGTCGACTACTGGGATCATCGACATCAGGGTAGCGTAGGCACCTTTTTCATCGATATCGACCCATGTTTTATTGGTGGTTGATGGGAAATTGGAAGTCTGTCCTACCAAGAGTCCTTCGTTCCGTCCGCCGAAATACGCTCTTTTGACCAGCCTGATCGCGTCGGTGAACTCATTCGACTGCAGTTTCTTCAGATGCTTTTTGACCCAGGAATTTTTCTTCAGGAAGGCATGCACAGCCGCCGAGCCGATGGTGACATAGAGCCGCTCGATCCTCCCGGTGGACAGTTGATTGAGGGCATCCTGAAGCAGGAAGAACAGCCGCAGTGTTACCTCAGAATCTTTCAATGCGTATCGCTCGAACCCTTGCGGGTCTTCGCGCAGGTAGATGTCCATATTCTCGATGTGATGCTGGGATATCTCCTCCTTCAGGGCGTCTTTTTTGCCGAGGAGGGTTGATAAGTTCTTCAGACTGCGGTGAGTGGCAGGGGCGATCAGGATGGTGTCCGAGATTCTCACATGGACTTCGCAGTCCCCCTTGATCGTGAATGAGATGGGCGCCAGCAGGACGATGGGGGAGTTACGAACAAGCGAGATCGCTTCGGTCACATACGGGACGTCACGATCAGCCAGGATCGACATCTCTGCGGTGCTGTGGTGGGCAACGATGTTGATGAAAATTTTTGCCCGTCGGTGAGACTCTGGAAATTTTCCACCATTCGCTGCAAGGATGATCCTCTCAGCAATTTCGGGCAGGGTCGGGGCTTTGCCGTTTGGTTCATAATAGATGGTGTTGGTTATTGAGTGCCGTGAGGCCACTGCCACCTGAGTAGAGATCGGGCGGTTTTTGTGAAAGCGTGTTACCCACTCCGCATCGAGCGCGGCAAAGTAGGCGAAGTTGTAAATCGGCTTTTTGTTATGGAACTCAACAACATCAAAAAAACGAGCGTAATGGGTCGGGATTTCTGTAAAGGATGGTATTTCTTTCGATGTTTCCATGTCATCTCCTCGAGGTTTTAGTTGCCCTTGACCATAAGAGATAACGTTGTGGAAGTACCGACTCCCGCTTGGTGGCTGCCAAGCGGGGATCGTTTTCTGATTGAAAGTTAGTGGACAGGTGTATCGTCCAAGGTTTCGGGTTCAGAGCTGTCGCGCAAAAAGCTTCGTCCGAACGCGTTTAAGGCAATGTGCTCGCGATAATTCCCGTCGCGATGATGCTTAGCTTCCGTGCCGAACCCTTTGATCATATTGCTGAAAGCCTTGACGTTGACTGCGGGTGACTCGTCCCCCGTATGCTCTTTATATAGGTTGAAAGCGGTCATCAGGTCATGCGTCTTCTCCCTGTCACCAGGGTTTTGCGTACAGCACGCCTTGATGAATTGGTCAATTGTGATGACGGGAGTGATGACGGAAGCCGAATCCTGGTCAAATGGATTTTCACCTAACCCTTCCTTGGCCCACAACCGTGCCCCTTCAATTGCCCAAGCTAATATTCCTTCACCTTCTTCGTTTATCAGCTTCTGGGTCAGCTGCTTGTCCTGCTCTTCTGGCGGGATCGACACATGAAACGGAATGATGCAAACGCGGTTCAGCATAGCCTGATCGGATAGTGTAAACTCGGGCTTGGCGTTCGTGCCGATGAAGAGCTTGAGTTCAGGAGTGAACTCGAATTCACGCTCGTGAGGGTGACGAGCTGTAAGGGCATCGCCGCCGGTGAGAAGTTTGATCAGGGCTTCGTTAAATTTGTAGCGGCGGTCGGTCTCCGAAGCCGTGACAAAGCGGTAACCGATCAATTTAGCGATATCGGAGCGAATCGCATTGATTCGGCCACTCACCAGCGATTCGCTGGCCAACTGGACACAAAAGCACTGACCCAGGATGCCACGGAACACATTGAACAACAGGGTTTTTCCATTGTTACCAGCAGCGCCCCAGAGGATGAAGATTTTTTTCTCTGACACATCTCCGGTTAACGAATAACCGAAGATTTTTTGGATAAACGCGATCCCTTCCGGGTTGTCCGGGAATGCCCGTTCAAGAAAGGCGATAAATCGGGGACATTGAGCGTCCTTCTCGAATGCAAAAGGAGCGATCTTTGTCAGGTAGTCTTCACGATCATGATCTTTTAACTCACCAGACTTCAGATCTACAGTTCCGTTTTGACAATTGAGCAGCTCTTTGTGGGCATCCAGATGGGCGGGGAGTGGCATCAGGTCCGCAGCGAGTAAACCGGCGGCTCTGATTTTAGAGCGGCTCAGGCTTTTCTCAACAAACGAGGTATCTGGAAACGCGATATCATCGCGCTGCTTATCTTCTTTCAGGTAGCGAAGCCACGGGATTTCAACGGTGAGGATTTTGCGGATCGCTTCAACGATCTGCAAGGTGAGGCACTGATTCGTGTCCCGCTGCCAGTGACAACCGGTCCAGCGAAACCAGTTTTTTTGCGCATGGTGGAAGAAGATCAGCCTGTCAAAATAGAACTTGATACGTAGGGCATTACCGTAATCCGTTTGCAGCGTGTCGCAATCAAGTTCAGGGCCTTTTTCAAGGGGTAAGGGGTCAGCTTCAAAATCGGGTAAGACAGGTGATTTTTCATGTTCCATGGTGTTCCTCCTATAAGTTAAAAGTTAGCTACTGTTATGGCTGACAAGGAGACTAAACACAGCATCTCCGCTTGAGTGTGCTCAAGCGGAGATCCCGAATTGATCCATAAAATTTTCGGAACAAGATTATCCTTCACACCCCTCACATCCTTCACCGGAAGGCTCAAATTGACCGCTAATAGCCTCCAGGGCACGCTGTGCCGCCAGTTCGTTAGCATTTACCATCGACTCGCTAGAAACTCTGGCGTAAACCATGGTACTCGCGAGAGTTTTATGGTGGAGGGCCTCCTTGATCGTGAACAAGTCAACCCCTGATTGAAGCAGGAAAGTTGCGTGTGATCGGCGCAGATCATACAGATTGAACTCTGGCAATTCGGCCATATTGCATATTCGTTCAAAGGTCTTGGATACGCTCTGGAGGTGACCTGTAGACGACTTTCCGCGAGACGGGAAGACCCACACTGCTCTTTTTTTTCGTGCGTCATAGAGTTGCTGTAACAGATCCCGGGCGACCGAATTCAACGTCACAAAGCGGCTCTCTCCGTTTTTCGCCTGTTTGATATGGATCCGGTTGTCAATAAGATGAACATCGCACCAAGCAAGACCCAAGACTTCTGAGGGTCTCAGACCCAGGACAGCCAATATCATGATAGCTTTGGCCTGAGGTCGATCGATGAGCGACATAGTTGCCTTGATAAATCGAGGGTATTCGTCGCCTGAAAGATAACGCTCACGAGATCTGTTTACTTTGGGGCGACGTACACCGTCGCAGGGGTTCGCATCCACAAGATGTTGGTCGATAGCGCACTGGAACAGTTTTGACAGCAGTGAGAGAGCCTGCTTCGCCGTCGAGCCGGAGATTCTGCGTTCTGTTTTTTGGCTGACGGTCGTCAGAATCTGCTGAACGAATTCGCTGACCAGCCTCGAATCGATCTGCTTAAGGGGAATGTGACCAAAAACCGGTAGAATCCATCTCTTCAGCATGTGGCGAGACTTTTTCGGATGCTTGTGATTCTGGTCAATAAAGTCTTCAAAATACTCGTGGCAAAATTTCTCGAGGGTTTTTATCCGTCGCTCAGTGAGAGTACGGCGAGGGTCCAGGCCTTCCTGGATCATCTGTCGATACAGTTGTGCTTTCTGGACAGCATCCGGCAGTGTGATTTCTCCGAGGGCACCGAGCGCGATGAAAGTCGTTTCGTGCAAAAAGGTCATCTTGAAGTGAAATTTTCGAGAGCCATTTTGCCATACGCTCAGGTACAGGTTTGGGACACTATGAAACGAATACGTCACATATTTCAGACCAGAGTCAATCTCTGGGCCTTTAGCTGACATCGCATCGGCTAGTGATGATATTTGTGGTTTTCGTTTCGCCATGACCATTCCCGAGTGAACAACAGTATCCAAAAGTTCGTACTGCCTAAGGTAATGGAATGGCTTTTAGAAGTACCTACACCCGCTTGGCACCACTCAAGCGAAAAAAAAAGTAAGCGATCCGTTCGTGAGCAGACGGTCTGATCGCCGTTTAATTGATATAACCCCAATGGCAACGTTACACCGCAATAACTATTCACATATGATTCCAGGGACTTATGTTTTGCCAGGGTCATATGGCAATCCTGTGGGTTTGAAGCGGAATGCGCACATATGGTGAATTTTTTATCGCAAAATATCCTTCACATCGTTCACAACCTTCACGCAGTTCTTCCAAGTAAAGACAGTGATGCTGATGTCCATTAGTGAAAAAATGTTGTACTTAGTCATGAATATGCATGATTAATTCCGGACACGACCCCCCTGCTAGGCATTCTATCTCCAAACTAGACCACTCCTTCCGACCGAAACCCATCTACGAACTCTTGCACTAATAGCTTGTCTTTTGTTTTTGATGAGTCTATTATTTAGCCTGGGTCTATTTTTTATTCGACGAGGAATCATGCGGGCAGCAGAAATACCTAGCGATCTTAAGTGGAGTGTACGAAAGCGTCTCGAGTTTATCGAGCATGAGCTGTTTTGGTCGGGTCAGCTCAAGAGGCAAACGGTTATCGACAAGACGGGGGTGTCTAGGCCCCAAGTCAGCTTGGATATTGCGCAGTACAAGGAGTTGGCCGAAAACAACATGACCTACTCCCTGAGCGACAAAACGTACTATGTGACAGACACATTTAAACCCGTTTTTATTGATACCGCTCCCGAGACATTTCTACTTCAGCAAGTCGGGCAATATGCTGAGCATGTGACCTTTCCACTTCGCCATGTCAGCCCCGATCATTTGCGCGTGATTCAGCGAGCAATTGAAAAGAAATCCTGGGTGACGATTGATTACAGTTCATTGTCGCAAAGCACAACACGACATCGCATTATTGCACCTCATCACTATGTCCACGATGGCCGGCGATGGCATGTGAGGGCTTATGATTTTGCCTCTGAATCTTTCCGTGATTTTGTTTTAGGTCGAATCGGTCGCACGGTTGAGACTCAACCGAGCAGAAGTAAGGGAAAACAGTCGTGGAATCCACGTCACGACAAGGGATGGAATACAAAAGTTTCACTTATTCTCAGGCCTCATCCTGACCTTCCCGAAGATAAGCAAGAGATTGTGGCACTCGATTATGAAATGAAAGCCGGACAAGCGGTGTTGAAGGTGCGTCAAGCCTGCCTGTTTTATGTAATAGGGCATATGCGCCTGCTTGACCCATCACCAAATCCATACATTCAACAAGTGGTTCTTGAAAACCGCGAGGAAATACTGACATTGCTGGAGGGGCAAAATGTCTGAACCCAACGAATCCGAGGACCAATCGACTGAGCAAGAGCGGCCGGTCGAAGACCTTGCATCTTTTTTTCATCCGAACATCGACCCCGATGATCTGCCTGGAGTGTTTCGTCTCAAGCAAGCTCAGGAGACTCTCGACGTTTTCTCTGCTTTGTTTTCAGGCTCTTCGAACTCAATTCTGGTGCGAATTTTGATACTGCAGGGAATCGGTAGTCGTTCAGAACAACCCCAGTGGACATCACGCGATTTAGAACGGTTATTCTCTTTCTTGGCTCCGGTTAAGTTTAACTCGGCTCTGCTCACTCTCAAAAAGAACAAGTTGTTGGCATATCTGCCGGAAGTCGGAGCCTACGAACTCAGCCCATTAGGACGCATGGCCTTAGCCTCCTTGTCGACGATTCTGGCCTTTGGACAAGAGGACGGCAGTGAGATCGGCTATATCACCTCACAGATTGCTGCTAGCCAGGCACTCGGCAAAGTGAATTCTGATGCGATGGAACACCTCCTGGGCCGCTTGACGGATCTGGACAGCTTCTTTGATCGTGCGCTCTTATCAGGGTCTGAGAAACGGATTAAGCAGGCTGAAGCTCGGCTTGAATCCGTTTGGTCCTGGGTCTCTAAGGGGACAGAGGTGATTGAGTCGATAAGTGCGGATCTTGAAGCGGATATCAGCGTTCATCGTCTTGCTCAAGAGATCGGAGGGCGCCAAAGTAAGATGCTTCATATCGCGGCGCGATTCCAGTCTGAACTGAACTTGATTGAAAAGAATCAAGTTATGATAGGTAGGGGGGTATCGACATCGGACATCTCCAACTGGTTGGAACGTCAGTCGATAGAAGATCTGGTCATTCTTGGGGAGCAATATTGTCCAACCACTCCCCAGCAGGCATTTGTTCTGGAAGACATCCTTGCCGATATCGCTGAGGACGTTATGGATGCTGAAAAAGGAGCCCAAGAAGAAGATATCATTCCACCTCTCCCCGAATCCGAAGAACTGACGGGGGTTGAGTTTGACTTCCTTAGCTACAAGCCGCTGCACGATCTTCATGGCGAATTGGTAGAGGTCAAGTCCTCAATGCCTATTGAGGAAGTGGTTCCAAGAGAGGACTTTGCAACATCCTCTTATCGTCTATCATTGTTGTCCCTGATTGGGCGCTGCGGAGAACTGGAAAAGAATAATCCGGTTAAGATTCTTGCAGGGCTTCCATTGGAAATGAAGATCCATAACTCTGATGTTCCAACAAAAATACAACGCTGCGGCATCGAAGAACTTTCGGCTGGAGCGATTACCCCGACTGGAGAATCGGCATGATGCACAACCAAGCACAAACTCTTGTTGCTCGACTGATCTCGCACCGATGGCTGCCACGAACCGATGAAATGGTAGCTCCTCTTATTACAAACGAAGAGTTTAGACAAAATGTGCTGTCGCGATTAGAATCATGTGGATTACGCCTTTTGGAAAATCCCTTTTCAGACCATGTCGCCATTGGACTGGCTCCGCAAGTCACGGATCAGGTGATGGGCCAGGACACCCATTACTTGTCGAACAACTTCAATTTGCCCAAGGATGCCGTCGCTCTTCTTGTCATTTTGTGGGCGCTTTTGATTATACCGAAACGGCAACGACAATATTCAGCCGGCGTAGAAGAAGAACCGCAGATGTCGTTTTTACCCTCCCCCGTTCTGGTCACCGTCCGGGATGTCGAAAAACCTATTGTCCGGCTTTCTGCATTGATCAACGATTTTGGTCGAAAACTTGGCGGAAAGAGTCGGATCAACATCAACCTGAAAATCTTGAAGCGTCATGGATTCATTACAATGCGCGGTAACGATCTGATGGAAGGGCCTATCCTAGACTTGGCTCTGGATTACGACTTCCTTGGGTCTCGGATTATTGATGGAACTTTGGGGGATTTACTCCGCGATCCTGATCAGTCGATCGATGATGTCAACGATGATAAGTATGAAGAGGATGATATGGTGTTGGAGGGGGAGAACAATGTTCGAATTCAAGAACTTTGAAGCTGTCCATTGGGACTTCTGGCAAAGAATAGCTATCCCGCTGGATGGGCAGATCAATACCGTTGTAGGGCCGAATGGGTCGGGAAAAACAACGCTTCTGGATGGCATCCGGACTCTTTTGGGCATCCGCTGTTCTTCTGAACGCGATTATCGACGCTATGTGCGTCGGAAGAAGATGGCCACATCATGGTTACGTTCTGTCGTCAAAAACGAGCGAACTGCTCGAGGTTTTGCGGCCTTTTTCCCCATCGTCAACAGTGAAGTAACCCTCGCCTGTCGTATCCGTCGCAAGGGAGGCGATTGGGAACGTCACTACTGTATTCTTGAAGGGGATGTCCCTATCGAACAGCTTGAGGAAAAAGCTGGTAAAGACTGGTTCGGTCTGAACGAATACAACTCTTTGCTAGCAAAAGCGGGGTTACGTGGTGCCATTCGTAAAGTTTTGACCCTCGAACAGGGAGCAACGGATGAACTCTGCACACGCTCCCCCCGAGAAATACTGAATCTGGTCTTTGAAGCGTATGGGGAGCAGAAGACCCTCGATAATTACCAAAAGGCAAAAGATGACCAGGCCATCATTAAGCAAGAACTCGACGAACTTGACCGAGATCTGGCATCACTTGGCCTTGAGATTCAGACAAATCAGGGGAAAATCGATAACTACAATGAGTGGAAGCGCAAGACCGAGGACGTCTATAGGTTATTGACCGAAGATATCCCTCGCATGGAACTTATGGAACAAAGCGAGCAGTCAGTTGGAGCCCGAAGGAACATCAAAGGGATTCGCCGTAAAGTGGCAGAAAAGAGAGAAACCCTTGTAGAACGACGCCAGACTCTTTCAAGTCTTAACACTCAGATTCAAGAAGCAGAGAGCAGTAAATGCATTGCCCAGAGTGAAGAAGATTCCTGTCGTGCGAGCTTTAGCAGTGTGTCACAGCAACTTACTAGTCTCAAAAAGACCCTGCAAGAAAAAGAGCGCCTTGAGAGTCTGGTTACAACGCGTAACGATGGTTTTGACGCTGAAGATTTCACACAGAAACTCGATGCAGCTCATCAAGATAAGGCTCGGATTGAAAACCGGATCAAAGAGATCTCAAAACAGATTAAAGAGGATACCGGCCGACAAACTCGTTTGGAAGTCAGTAACCAGAAGGATTTACCTAAACCGACTGACGACCTCATAAAGGCATTAAAAAATGCTGGGGTGTCGGCGCAGGTTTTCCGCGATACAGTCGAAATTCCTGAGCCGAGCTGGCAGCCAGCGATTGAAGGCTTGATAGCAGGCGAAGCGTTTACAATTCTTCTGGATAACCCTGATGACCGAAAAAAGGCACAAGTTTTTGGAGAAGATCAGAAGTATCGCTCACTGATCACGGCGGATAGAAAAGACAAACCAAAGCCTCGCGTCGGCTCAATTTTAGAGATGGTTGAATTCTCTGCCCCTGTTCAATCCTGGGTCATCGACTTACTTAATCGGACGATGCGCGTGGAAGATGTCCATGAAGGAAACTTTCTCCCCCAGGGGCAGGACTATATAACCAGAAAAGGCTATCACAGCACACAAAGGGGTGGTCGTTACGTCGGGGTGGATTTGCGTAGCAAGTTCACATTTGGTACTGGTGCGGTGCGTGCAGAACTGGAAGAAATTGCAGTCAGGCTACGGGACCTCAGAGAAGAGGCGGGAAAACTCGGAGAGGAACTGAATACTGCAAAGGACACGATTACAGATTGTCAACGATTACTCAACGGCTGGGATGCGGACGCTGAGCTGAAATCAAAACTACATGAGTTTACAGATGCAGAGAAACGTCTTCCAGAAATCCAGGAGCAGCACGATAGTCTTGAGAGTCAGGTAGAAGGAGCCTCCAAAAAAAGGGTCGGATTCGAAAACACCATCAACGCCCTGAATAAAGCCCTCGGCAATGTTGAGGGTCAAATCAAAACCATGGATGAGGATATTTTTGCCGCACAAAGAACAATCAAGGGCGAACAATCAAAATTACAGGACTGGCGTAAGTCTATCCTAAGTATTCGTCTTAAAATTCCTGTTTCGGGTCGAACCAAAGAGATTCTTGCTGACCTAAAGGCGCAACATGAAACCCTCGCTGGTGCTAAAAAAGCACTTGAGCTACGCCAAGATGACTTACAAAGTCAAGAATGGGAAACAGACCCTGTTGTCATTCAGATTGGCGCGCGTCTAGTCGCTGAATACAAGACCAAAGAGGAAACGGTATCTAAACGCCGTGGGGATAATAACCGGGCGTTAATGGAGATCCAACACGCGCGAGAACAATACATCCACGTTCTTAAAGCGACGCTGAACCGATATATCAAAAATGTCCGTGCACTTTCAGCTATCGCCGGAGTTGAAGTCAGACATAAAATGCCTGTTCTCGTAAATGATGATCTGTCTCTTGCCAGTGCCGGTTTGCAGATCGAGTTCAGATTTGATCGCAAGGAAACGGATGAGACGTCAGGGGGACAAAAGGTCATCAAGAGCCTCATCTTGCTTGTCAGTCTCATGATGGATCAGGGTGAAAGCGGAGGCTTCATATTTATCGATGAACCATTCGCGCATCTGGATGTCATGAACATCGCCCTTGTTAGCAATTTCTTGCGATCAAGCGGTGCCCAGTTCGTCCTGACCACCCCCTCGACCCACGATATCAAGGTCTTTGAAACTTCAGATATTACGTTATCTACCCGAACTTGGCGTTCCCCTGAACCTTGGGCACCCCAAATTGCATGGGCACGACGTCAAAAAACAGAGGACGCCGCATGACGATAGATCCAAAGATTATCGTTACAACCGAGGGTGTTGGTGAACGCAGTACCCTTAAAGGAAAACGATTCTGCCGACCGTCCTTTACACCTCCCACCGACTTCGGGCACCTTGCAGAAGATCAGAGAGATATGATCCGTTCGTGGGTGAAGGACATCACCCCCCGAAAGAAATGGTCTACGATTCGTAAAAAAGCCGGATTCACCGGCACGCTTTTGGCAGAAGACCTGATCAGCCTTCTATTAAACCACGGCTGGCTGGAGACGGAGGAAAAACGCACATCCCAAGGGTGGGAAAAGACGTGGATCACATTTCTTTATTACGAGGATTTGCGAGAAAAACTTGGATTAGTGAATCGGACCACCTTGCAGGAACAGGCGGATAATCTTGAAGGGGAGTTCAGACCTATCCTCCTCTGCGCTGCAGATCATTTGACCGCCTTTGGTCCTGAAACACGGTTAAAACGCCATGGACTACTTTGCTCGCTGGACAAATGGATAACCGAAAAGCGATTCGGTACTAAGCGTGACTTCTCTCTTTTTGCCCGAGGAACAACAAAAGCCATTACATCCTCCGAATGGGACTGGCTCGAATCGAATATCGATTTTGAGGAGGTTGGAATCTCGGGACACACCCCTCTTCTTTACATCAAATTACCTTCGGTTGTTTCGACTGAGGAGGGGGCTCTTGATTTACGACTTCTCCCCGGCCAGATAGGTCTCACTCAACAGCAAATTTTGACTATCACCAAGATCAATAATCCAATCTCTTGCTGGCGATTTGTCGAGAACTTGACGTCCTTCGAGCGCGTCGTCAAAAACTCTGCGTCTGAAGAGGGAATCGTCTGGCTTCCTGGTTTCGCCCCGAGTTGGTGGCAGATCTGTATCAAGCACCTTCTTCAGCTTTCTGCTACTCCAGTCTTTATCGCTAGTGACCCTGACCCAGCCGGGCTCCATATCGCTTCTCAGGTAGGTTCACTGTGCGCAGAGCTGGGCGTTGATTGGTCTCCCTGGAAGATGGATCCGAGTTTTTTTTCTGAGTCCTCCTCTCTTTCTATGTTGACTGTACATGATAAGAATCTGTTGAGGTCATTCATTGCAAGCGAACATCGACATCCAGACTTATTGATTTTGGCCGACTGGATCGAAAAGAACGGGCTTAAGGGTGAGCAGGAGCTATTCCTGTAAATGTCCATAACAGTTCAAGCTAGAACGGGGAATAGATTTTTTTGATAAGAAAGTCTGGCAGATTTCAGATAAGAGCAGGTAGCAGGGTTTGCATGATAATGGATGGCGGGGTTTGACTGGAATAAATACGATTCTGTCGACACCTTGATAACTCGCTAAAAAAAGATCGATCTTGATAGGGAGAATGAAGCCCCAGATCTAAGAATCCGGGGCTTGGTTCATGACCTCCTCGATTTTCCTCGATGCGATTTCGCTGGTTCGGGCCAGAGATGACGTCGCGACTTTTGCGTAGATTTGTGTACTCTTCAGAGATTTGTGACCGAGAATCTTACCGACAATGGAGATGTCCACACCGGCGTTCAATAAGTGAGAGGCGTGGCTGCGTCTGAGATCATGAATCCTCAGACCGGTGATCTTTGACTCACGGCAAACCGTCGCGAAGGTCCTTCTCACATCCTGTAAGTGCCCCGATTCCGAACTCGTGCGTGACGGGAATACCCAAGGGTTCGACGCTTTGCGTTTCTGCTTCATCTTTGTAAGCAGGCCATGACTGACCGAATTCAGTGCCACGTAGCGTGATTCACCATTCTTTGTGTCGCGCAGGTGGAGGTGGCGATCTGCCAGACTGACATCTTCCCAGCGTAAGCTCAGGAGCTCGGACTTCCTCATTCCCAGAGCAATCAGTAAAAAGATCGCGCAGGCCGAAGGCTGGTCAAGCTTTGTCTGTAACACCTGGATGAAACGAGTGTATTCATCCTCCTGTAAAAACCGGTCACGGCTTCTGTTTTCCTTGGCCTTCTTGATCCCCCGGCAGGGATTCTTTTCCAGTAAATCGTATTCCAGTGCCAACTTAAAGATGGACGACAGCAGGCTTAGGTGGCGGTTCCCCGTGGTGCCGCTGGTCTCATCACACACCTGCTGGTGAAACAGCATGACCTCCCGTTTTGAGATATCCGCCAGTGGTGTTGCCCCAAAGGTTTTGATGATCCGCTTATCCAGCATGTTTTGCTGATTGTGGAAGGTCTTGTAGTGTTTCCTTGCATAGGGCAAGAAATCCTGCTCAACGAATTGCGCCAGGGTCAGTTGGGACTGTGGCTGTTGCTCCTGACGCGGATCAATCCCGTCAGCAATCAGTCTTTTGAAGTGGCGGGTCTTATCAATGGCCTCCTGTAAGCTGAACAGCGGGTAGGGGCCGATGGTGATGAATAACCGCTTGCCGCGAAACTTCTGCTTAAAGCGCCAGGAACGTGAACCGTTCTTATACACGGCGAGACACAGGTTTGTTTCCTGAGCCACGGAATATTCAATATTGGACGTCTTTGAGTTTGATGGCGGACCGGGAAGGGACTCGATCACCCGCACCGTCATCCGTTTTGTTTTGGTTCTGGTCATTATTACACTCCGTTGTATTGGTCAAAAATGGGATCAAAAAAAGGATCGTCATCTGTGAGATCAGTGGGTCGTCTCCCGGCAGGGTCATCAAATATGACCACTGCCGGGAATGAAGGAACTCACGGGTTGGTAGTAGGTTGGTTTTGAGTCGAAGAACGACGCGTTAGGAGGGATCACTCGTGACGTTGTAACTCCCCATGGCGTAATAGCAGACAAAATTCTTTTGCCACACATCAAAGAGCGCTCTGCCTGTGGCAATGTCATAATCCCGGCCCATGTGACCAAAGACCCCTAAGCCAAAATCAAAGTCGAGTTCCTTTGTTAATTCGGCATAGGGGCCGACACCGACGTAGGCGAAATCAGTGATGTAGGCAATTTGACCCGAGGAACGGATCATGATCTCCACGGGGTGAAAGCCACCGCTCTCGGCGCTGTAGTTGTGATCTCGAAAGTGGAGAATGATATCACCGCTCACGTCAGAATTGAGTCGCTGCAGTTCATGGTTGAGAAGTGATACCAGTTTGGTGCTGAGGCGATAGGGACATGCCTGTGTATCAATTGTCATGTAAGACTCCTTGATAAAAATAGAGCCCTGATCCGATAAGGGATCAGGGCGCATTGGTTCATGAAGTTTATTCGCTGTTTGTGTGAAAGGTTAAGAAGAGTGAGCCGCAGCTTCCGCCTTGAGAACTTCGATCAGATGCAGATCAAGCCAAGGACCAGCTTCCAGAAAAACCGCGATGGTCTTGTCAGCATCAATAGCGACCACCATTTCGTAAATATCCCGGCCTACTTCGCGGTGGAGCTCAACATGCTCGAAGCCCAGCCATTCATTGTCCAACAGGTCATAAAGGCCGCCTTGAGCCAGGTCGGTTAATTGAGTCAGGTCATCACCCGGCTCCAGCCAGATCAGATAGCCGAAGATGTCTGGATCATAGATATCGTCTGTGCCTTCAAACTCTTGCATCCGCTTGATGACAAGTTCAGGCAGAATCCCCTTGAGGGATTCTGCCTGTTGGGTCGATGTAATACGGATCATGGTAAGTCTCCTGAGCTGTGACCAAACTGTTCAGCACGTTCTTCCGCGCATTGTTTGATCTCCCGGCTTATCAGGTTATTGAGGGATGCCAGTATCCCCGTCATCAGAGCAATGTCGTCAACAAAGCCACCCGGTAACGGGTCGGGTATCGCATCTATCGGGCAGATCAGATAACCCAGAACGGCGATAATAGAAAGTCTAACGGCGTAGGGTGTTTCCTTGGCCTTGAGCAGCTCATATAGCAAGCAGGCCTTAAGTACGATCAGACGTAACGCTCGGCCCGAGAGATCTTGCAATTTCATCGTCAGCTTCTCGGAACTGTAATGCCTTTCGTAGTCGGGGAAGGTGGGAAGACTCATGACAGTTCCTCCGTGATTTTCTTTCGCCAGCTATCAGGGAGCCATTTCTTGTCCGGGATAATAAGGGTGATTACACACTGATTGTCACGCAGCAGTCGGCACAGATACGCCTCGGCGTTGGAAATATGCTCAATGCTTTCAAATGGAATACGATGAAACATTGCCCCGAATTGGTTGATCACGGTTTTATCCGTGTCGCAATGCTCCAGAAGGAAGACCGCGCCGTCATCGGCTTCAAGGCGGGAACTGTGAGCGATCGATAGTTCAACAGTCAGGATCTGTTCAATCAATGCTGCAAGTGGTGGGGCAAGGTCGGATTGTTGAATGTCTTTCAAGCAAGCGTACTGTTTCATAAGGGTTACCTCCGTAGATAGGGTTGATATCAAGGAGGTAATATCTATTTGAACAGGTCGATATATACGGAAACGGGGACTGCAGATCACGGACCTTTGCTGTGTTTCGTTTGAAGATGTCACAAGGGGTATTTTAACCGAGTAGGTGACGGTAAAGGAAGTTGATCCATTGCTCACGCGCACTGGTAGCTGGGTAGGAAAGTCATAGAGGATTCTCTCTGACGAAATGGTATGTGGGTCAATCTGGGATCAATCTAAAAGAAATCAGACCAACCTACAACCAACCTTGTGAGGAATCCGTAGTTGGATTGTGTCGGTAACTCTGGGCGGATTTTTGCCAAAAATGGAGTAGTTTGGATCTGGGGGATTTTTTTAATCTGTGGGAAGGATGAACTAAGCGAAACGAGATGCTGGGGGTGGTTTGATTGGTGGTGCAGGTTTGTAACATACTGATAAGAAAGTAAAAAGCCCTGCCGATCAGTGATCAGCAGGGCTATATGCTTTGGCGTCCCCAGGGGGATTCGAACCCCCGTCGCCGCCGTGAAAGGGCGGTGTCCTGGGCCAGGCTAGACGATAGGGACTTATGTATAAAAATGGTGAGCCGGGGGGGGATCGAACCCACGACCATCTGATTAAAAGTCAGATGCTCTACCAACTGAGCTACCGGCTCACAACGAGGAGTGTTATACGTGATGACCCTATTGAAGTCAACCCTTTTTTCTAACCTAAAATAAATTATCCGGCAAATGGATTGCGCAGTTGAATTGTTTGGTCTCTGCGCGGGCCGACAGAGGCAAGAACAACTGGGCAACCGGTAATTTCCTCGAGCTTATTCAGATAATTTTTCACTTTGTCAGGGAACTCTTCATAGCTTGTTACGGCGCTGAGTGCGCACTTCCACCCTTCAATTTCTTCATAGACCGGTTTGCATTCTTTGAGGACGTTGGCGTCCTGGGGAAATTCTTCGAGCAGTTCCCCTTGGTAGGAATACGCGGTGCAGACTTTGATGGAATCAAGTCCGTCCAGAACATCCAGCTTGGTGATCGCCAGTCCGGTCAGGCCGTTGGTGCGAACTGCTTCGCGTAATGCCACCGCGTCAAACCAACCCGTGCGACGGGGGCGGCCGGTTGTCGCGCCGAATTCGGAACCTGCTTTACGCAGGGTCTCGCCCATCTCGTCATGCAGTTCCGTCGGGAACGGGCCCTCGCCAACGCGGGTAACATAGGCTTTGGAAATGCCGATAACCTCATTGATGAAGCGTGGGCCAAATCCGCTGCCAATTGCTGCTCCGCCAGCGCATGTGGATGAGGAGGTGACATACGGATAAGTGCCGTGGTCAACATCGAGTAGGCTGCCCTGGGCGCCTTCAAACAGGATGTTTTGGCCCTGTTTGCGGCAGTCGTCAAGCAACAGCGAGGCGTTCCCAACATATTTTTTCAGGATTTCACCGTAAGCATTGTATTCCTCAAGAATCTCTTCTTCAGTCAACGGGGAATCCTTGAGGAAGTTTTCCAGCAGAAAGTTTTTCTCTGGAAGGAATTCCTTGACCTTCATGGCAAAGACTGTCGGGTTGATCAGGTCGGACAGGCGAATGCCACGGCGACCGACCTTGTCTTCGTAGGTGGGGCCAATGCCGCGGCCTGTCGTGCCGATGCGGCGCTCACCCGGCTTGTTTTCACGCGCAATATCAATTTTCTTATGGTACGGCATGATAATATGGACGTTGCGGTCGATGATCAGTTGAGAATCGTCCGTCATGTAGCCTTTTTTCTTCAATCCCTCGATCTCTTCGATGAAAACCTTGGGATCGAGAACGACGCCATTACCAATGATGCAGCGTTTGCCTTTGTGGAGGATGCCGGAGGGGATCAGGTGCAGGACGGTTTTTTCATCACCAACTACCAGAGTATGTCCAGCGTTGTTGCCACCCTGGTAGCGCACGACTGCATTGGCATTCTCCGTATAGATGTCAACGACTTTGCCTTTGCCCTCATCGCCCCATTGGGCACCAACGATTACAACGTTTGCCATTTTTTTTCTCCTTATTTGCTACAGCTTAATTTGACCACTGGTCAGCTCGGCCATCGATATGGTGGTGTTCTGGCCATCGCTCAGCGTTTTTACTTCGATTTGGTCCGAAGTCGCTGTAACGGTCATTAAATATGTAAAGTTCATTTTCTTGGCGTATGTTTGTGCTTGCTCCAATGTCCGTGGGATGTCGATACAGACCGAGCGACCTTGAGCCCTTAACTGGCGTGCGACGCTGTGGGCTTGACCTGTTTCGTTGTCGCAGCAGTGGATGAGGATTTCCGTTGCCGGCTGAATAGTTTGGCTCAACTCGTCAGACATGGAAAACAGCAGGTTGAGCAGGTTGAACGCAAACCCGGTTGCCGGTGCTTGCAATCCATATCCAGCGGTCAAATTGTCATAGCGGCCACCGAGGCAAACCGCTTGACCGTAACCACTCAGGAAGCCTTGGAACGTGATGCCGGTATAGTAGTCAAGACCGCGCAGTTCGCCTAAGTCAACGGTAATATGCTGATCAACACCATAAATCTCCAGTGTTTTCAGAACGCTGTGCAGGTCGTCCAGAGCGCGTTTTGAGCGATCGTTAGTAACGACGGTTGCCGCCTGATCAAGAACGCTGCGGTTGCCAAACAGGCGAGGCAGGGCAAGGATTTCATCTTTTTCTGCGTCACTGATGTTCAGCGTTTCGAGATGTTGTTTCAGGCTTGAACTGTCTTTGCGCAGAATATCTTGCTGAACGGCGCAAAGATCCTGCGGGGTAAGGTTGAGGGAGTTGAGTGCCCCGCGGTAAAATTCAACTTGACCAATATCAATGGTGTATTGCGGTGTGGCAAGGCGGTCAAAGCATTCCAGCGCCATCGCGATCATTTCAGCATCTGCTTGAGGCCCGTTGTGGCCGATCAGTTCAACACCGGATTGAAAAACTTCCCGATCTTTTCCGGCCTGCTCTTCGGTATGACGCAATACGCGGCACGAATAGCACAACCGCTGCGGGAGTGGAGCTTCCTTGAGACGGGTGGCGAAAATCCGCGCGACTTGTGGCGTGATGTCAGGAGGAAAGGCCAGCAGCTTACCACTTTGGCGATCATCAAAGCGCAGTGTGCACTCTTTAAGATCATTGCCGAGACCCTGTTCCAAAACATCGAGGAATTCGAGGGACGGCGGTGTGATCGGCTGGAATCCCCACTGCTTGAATACGTCGTGCAGACAGCTTTTTAGGTGTTCAATCTTTACTGAATTGAGGGGCAGAAAGTCTTTTACTCCCTTGGGGATCATCGCTTCAATGGTTGCGGTTGTTTTCATGATGCTCTCTTCTTGTGGCAGCACGGCCGCCTTTGGGATCTTAAATAGTAAATGAACCGTATCGAATGGCTTATGGGAGATCAATCTGAACGGCGGAGAGAATGCTGTCGTGTCGACGCAATTCTTCCATGACCTGTTCTGGGATTTTGTGATCCACAGTGACCAGGCTCATGGCGTCCCCGGTGGATTTTTGTCGTGATAAATTCATCATCGCGACATTGATCTCAGCTTCTGCCAATAAGCGTCCGAGCAGGGCGATTACGCCGGGACGGTCCAGGTTGCGGACCACCAGAAGGTGCCCGCTCGGAATCGTCTCAATGGCATAATCATCCACACCGATAATGCGGCACTCACGGTTGTTAAAGATGGCGCCGCGCACCGATTGGCTTCCCTGTTCTCCCGAAACGATCAACTCTATCATGTTCGAGAAGCCGTCGGCAACATTTCTGCGCGTTTCAGTGACAGTTATTCCCCGTTCCCGTACAACATGAGTGGCGTTGACATAGTTAATCCGGTTGCCGATGATTGGAGTGAGAAAGCCCTTGAGCAGCGTCATTGTCATCGGTTCCATCGGGTGGCTGGTGAGGTCGCCGCTGTATTCAATGGTGATGGCATTAAACGGCATGTGCAATAGTTGAGCGAGAAATAGTCCCATGCGTTCAGCCATGTCGAGATAGGGGCGCATGGCCTCAAGGTGGTCAATGCTGATGGATGGAACGTTCAGGGCGTTGCGCACGGTTTTATTGGTGAGAAAGTCAATCACTTGGTGGGCCGCCTGGACCGTCACGTTGGTCTGGGCATCCACTGTCGCTGCCCGCAGATGTGGTGTGCAGATGACATTGTCCATGTGTAACAACCGGTTGTCCGGTGCCGGGGGTTCCGTTGCAAAGGTATCAAGCGCTGCACCGGCAAAGGTCCCATCTGTCAGTGCGTTGACCAGATCGTCTTCATTGATCAGACCCCCAAGGGCGCAGTTGATCAAACGGCAGCCGGGTTTAACCATGGCAAACGTTTCGGCGTTGAGGATCTGTTCCGTTTCCAGTGTCAGCGGCAGGTGGAGCGAGATGAAATCCGCCGTTGATAAAAGATCTTCAAGTGAGACTTTACTGGCCCCCAGTCGCGTAATCACCTCTTCGGAAAGATAGGGATCGTAAAGGTTGACATGCATATGCAGGCCGCGAGCGTATTCAATGACACGACGGCCAATTTTTCCGCCGCCGATGACACCGAGTGTTTTATCGTTGATATCCGAACCGAGGAATTCTGTTGACTGCCATTTCCCTTGGCTCATTGATTCATGGGCTTGAGGAATCAGGCGAGCTAGGGACATCATCATTGCGATGGCATGCTCGGCAATTGTTGTGGTGCTCCCCAGTGGGGTGTTGGTGACAACGATGCCCTTTATGTTGGCCGCGTCCATGGCGATGTTCTCAACGCCGATGCCAGCGCGGGCGATAATTTTCAGCCGCTTGGCGGCAAAGATCAGTTCTTCGCTGACCGTGGTGCCGCCGCGAACGATCAAAGCATCATAGTTGTTGATGATTTTCAGAAGATTGTCGTGGGTGATACCGGGTTGATAGTCTGCAGTGATGCCTTCAGCCTCGTCGAAAAGCTTTAAACCGGCAGAGGAAAAGTTGTCTGAAATGAGAACTTGCAAGAAGGTCACCTCGACGCAAGGTCGATCATCTATCGGGAGGTTTGTAATGTAAACAGTTTGACCTTAAGCAACCTAGCAACAGCCCGGAGAGGTGTCAAGGTCAAAGAGGGGTGGAATTTAGCCGCAATAAAAAAGGCCCTGCCGGGTTGGCAGGGCCTTTGTAATTTTTTAATTCGATTTTTTACAGCTTGATGACGTTAGCTGCTTGAGGGCCTTTCTGGCCATCAGTAATTTCGAATTCGACGCGATCGCCTTCAGCGAGGGATTTGAAGCCGTCGCCTTGGATCGCTGAAAAGTGAACAAATACATCCGGACCACCATCTTGCTCAATGAAACCAAATCCTTTTGCGTCATTGAACCACTTTACTGAACCTTGTGCCATTGTGAACTACTCCTTTTTTAGCCGGCAGCGCCGGTCTGTCAGTGTGCCGACAGCCGGAATTCTGTGGTGCGTTATTTCGTACCGTAAATCAAAAGAAATTCCGTACTAAACTGCAGGCATAAGATTACGCTAACATGACGCGAAGTGGGTGGGCAAGAAAAAAGTGCCTGGATTACGTGTAAGATACTAAATCTACACAATAAAAAAGCGCCGACGTTGCCGCCGGCGCTTTTTTATGAAACAGTTTGGCGATTAGCCTTCGACGATTGCGCCTACCGGGCAAGCATCAGCACATGCACCACAGTCAGTGCAGGTGTCAGCGTCGATAACGTACTTGTCAGAACCCTCAGAGATAGCCTCTACCGGGCAGCTGTCTTCACATGCACCGCAGCTGGTGCAATCTTCAGTGATTTCGTAAGCCATTTTAAATCTCCTTTAGCATGGTTAAATCGTGGGCTGTCTAACCAGCCCGATTGTATAAACTGACTCTCAATATACAGAGTTTTCTTGTCATGTCTAGCAAAAAAATGGCGAGTTCTCTCACCCGTCAACAGGCCTGTTTATGGTTGTTTCCGAGTTGTAAGGTCAGAAAAGACGCAGGCCTGTCTGGTAAACCAGAGTAGCTAGACCAAAAGCGATGGCGGTATTGAAAAACAGAGCAAAACAGGCCCAGCGCCATGAGGTTTCGCGCGCCATAACAACAATCGTGACAAAGCAGGGGGCGTAAAGCAGTACAAACAAAATGGCACTGATGGCACTGATGCGGTTCCAGTCGTTGTCTTTGGCGATGCGGTCAATCAGGCTGGTAGGCTCGTCGGAATCAACTTCGCCAAGGGAATAGGCTGTTCCCAGAGTTGAAACGATCACTTCTTTAGCGGCGACGCCACCGATCAGTGCGATATTGGTCCGCCAGTTAAACCCGGCCCAGGAACTGATCGGCTCAAGCATTTTTCCGAGTTGGCCGGCAGCAGAGGACTTTAGAGCCTCAAGGCTTTGACGGCGTGAAATCTCTGTGAGTTGACCTTCTAACTGGGCAACTTGCTCTGTGGTATTCGCATGCCTCAACTGCTGTTGCAGTTGGCTCCGTTGAAGGTTAAAGGATTCGGTTTGGGTGTGGTCGGGGCGGGGGAAGGTCATGGCCAGCCAGAGCAGAATGGAGATCGCCAGAATGACGGTGCCGGCTTTCTTGATGTATTCCCAGGTTCGTTCCCACGTGTGGATCAGTATCCCCTGCAGTGTCGGCCAGCGGTACGGAGGAAGTTCCATGACAAACGGCGTTGATTCGCCGCGGATCAGGGTTGATCGCAGTAGCCGAGCAACCAGCAATGCCATGGCCCAGGCCGTCAGCGTGATTCCGAACATGATCAGAGGCCGGTATTCGGCAAAGAATGCTCCAATCAGCAATAAAAAAACCGGAATTTTGGCGCCGCAAGGCATAAACGGAGCGGTCAGGATGGTGGCTAATTTTTCGCGGGGACTGCGTAAGGTGCGTGCCGCCATAACGCCTGGAACGGCGCATCCACCGGCAATGCCGCCGGAGATGATAAACGGCATGACTGAGCTGCCGTGCAAGCCAAACGTGCGAAAGATCTTGTCCATCATGTAGGCCACCCGGGCCATGTAGCCGCAATCTTCGAGGAACGCGATCATGATAAACATGATGACAATGAGCGGGACAAAGCTCAGGACACCGCCAACGCCGTCGATAACGCCGGAGACCACAAGCGATTGCAGGTAGCCGCCGTCCGGCAGCCAGCCACCAACAGTTCTGCCCAGCCATGAAAACAGAAATTCAAGGGCTTGAAGAGGATAGTCCCCCAGTGTGAATGTGATCTGAAACATCAGGTAGAGCAAGATCATCATCAAGGCGGGGCCGAAAACCTTATGGGTCAGAACCTTGTCCAGGTTATCGGTCAGGTCCATCCGTTCAACATCTTCGGGGTAGGTGACAATGCCCCGTTTCAGTAGAGAATGGATGAAACCGTAACGGTAGTCGGCAATGATCGCTTCGGGAAACGAGTTTAACGTTTTTGCACAGTGGTCACGTAGATTTTCAACAATACTGTTGAGTTCGTCGGCAATGGATGGGTTTTCTTTGCGGCCCTGTTCAATGATTTGCTCATCGTCTTCGAGGTATTTGATGGCCAACCATCGTGACGGATAGCGCTGGGTCAGAAACTGGTGCTGCTCGATTGCGGTGATGAGTGTTTCCAGCACCGGATCAATGTCCGGGCCGTAGGAAATTTGCAATGGTTGCCAGGTAGACTGGTCTTCCGCCGCTTCGATAATGCGGTCGAGCAGTTCCGGCTTTCCTTCTCCACTGCGGGCCACGGTGCCGACCACTGGACAGCCCATGCCTTTGGCCAGCTTTTTCAGGTCAATGGACATTCCCTTGTTGCGGACATCGTCCATCATGTTCAGCGCCAGGAGGATTGGCGCACCAAGCTCCATAAATTGAATGGTCAGGTAAAGGTGCCGTTCAAGTTTCGTAGCATCAACGACATTGACTACCAGTTCAGGGCGTTCCTCTACCAGAACTTGACGGGCAACCAGTTCTTCCTGGGTGTAGGCTGTCAATGAGTAACATCCGGGCAGGTCAACGATATTGAGTTCGGTCTCCTGATGAATCAGGCGGCCTTCTTTGCGCTCGACGGTGATGCCGGGGTAATTGCCAACATGTTGCCGTGACCCGGTGACATTATTGAATAAGGTCGTTTTGCCGGCATTCGGGTTGCCGGCAAATGCGACGTGGCAGGATTGCATCAGTTCGAATCTTTCTTGGCGACGTGGATATAATCGGCCTCGTTGTTACGTAGTGTCAGAGTGAAACCGCGTAAGCGCAAGGCGACGGGGTCTTTCAGTGGTGCGCGACCGATAATTTCAATTTCAGTGCCGGGAACAAGCCCCATGTCGCGCAGGCGGCGTCCCATTTCCCCCGGAGCCGTGACCGAAGTGATGGTTGCTTTATCGTGAACTTGTAACAAACGGATAGATGCGCTCATAAGGGTACCATGTTGAATAAATTGAGTATTCTTTGATTTTGAAAGTGTATTTCATTATAGTTTTGCCGGAGTGTGAGTCAAGGACAAACGCATGTTGGGCTGTTAATGTTATGATGTTGACCTTTTGATTCACACACTGACACGATAAGTTGATTTTTAAAACATCAAAATGTAGGCAACTCTCTTGGGGGAAAGATCATGGGCGGACGTCTTATTTTGCTTCCCGGCTTGGCAGCGGATGAACGGATGTATCAAGGGATTAACTGCTCGTGTCGTGAACTGGTGACGCCGCGACTTCTCATTCCTCGGCGGCAGGAAACCATGGCCTGCTATGCCCGACGTCATGTTGAGGCGCTGGATGTCGCTGCCGATGATGTGGTCGGTGGCTGTTCGTTTGGCAGCCTGGTGGCCAGTGAAATTGCCCGCCAGCACCCCTGCCGGGGGCTGGTTTTACTCAGTGGCGCAGTCTCGTCACAAGCGGTTGTCTCAAAAGGGCAGCAGTTGAATCGCTGGGCGACGTGGATCCCCTATCCTGTGATTCGGCATATTCTGACTCGTCGTTGGTTTTTGCAGCGCGTGTTTGGTGGTGGAACTGAGGCGCAGTTGGCGCTGGGTCGGACGATGATTCTCGAAGCACCTGCACAGCTCGTACGAGAGGGTGGGCGGCTGGCGGTCAGCTATTTTCCTCAACAGGATATTGCGGTTCCGGTTTTTGCCCTTCATGGAGCTCAGGACCAGGTGATTCGCCCGCCGCAGTTATCTGAGCTGGAACTTCTTGATGAGGCCGGCCACGGCATGGTAGTGAGTCATGCCAACACGGTATCGCAGTTTCTTGACAGATGCTGTCAGGAGCTGTTTTGAGGTATTGCAATGCCAGCGAAAATAAAAAAAGCCCGGCTGCATAAAGCGGCCGGGCTTTTTGTTGTGCATCCTGAAACGGATTAGAAGCTGTAACCGAAGGCTACATAACCCGTATAGGAATCACCATCTTCATCACCGTAGACATACATCTCATCAGATTCGAAGATGTCGTAGGTACCCGAAATCTTCGTATAGAAGGCATCGGAGAAGTTGTAAGTGGCGCCGAGAGTGATCTCGTACTGCTCGTATGAGAGGTCAGAGTACTCGTCGATCAGGTTGTTCTGGTCTACAGAATCGTAGTTGTACGCACCGCCACCCATGATGAGGGAAGCGCGCTCATAGAAATCCCAATCCCATTCGTCGTCAGCTTTGTTGTACACAACGCTGGCGTTGAGGTTGAGCTTTTCTGTCGCCTGATAGTCGGCAGTGAAAGAAACAGTGTGTACTTGGGACTCATACTCAACGATGTCACAGATCGACCCAAACTGGGCCGAAGAAACTGCGTTCGCTCAGCCATGGTACCAGCCAACGCAGGCACGGTTTTCAGTGTCCTGGTTGTTGAAAGTGTACGACATGGTGAGGTTGAGTTTGTCGCTCGGGGCATACCAGAAGGTAACGCCGGGAACATAAGTCGTCTGCTCGTATTCTACGTCGTCGTTCTCTTCGTAGCGAACGCGGGCAAACAGGGTGGCTGCCATGTTGGCAGACGGTGCCCAAGTGGTGCTCAGCTTGGTTTCGTGAACCGTATCAGGCTCCGTTGTGGCATCCATAGTACGGTTGGGATAGACGCTATTCCAGTACCATACTGCCGTGGCGCTGTTGTTCTCGATGCCGTAGTAGTCTGCTGTGTCGAGGTACCACAGGCCGGAACCGAGGGGATCCTCAGTGCCGATACCTTGGGCAATACCGGTAACGTCTTCACCACCGAACGGATCATCAATATCCTGGTAAGTGTAGCTGATGCGGCCGGACAGCTTGTTGCTCAGGCGAGTTTTCAGAGCAGCTTTGAAGCTGTGGGTTTCAGTTTCGCCCAGCTCTTCTTCAACGCGCTCAACTTCTTCGTACTCGTAGCCCAGGCGCAAAGTGGTGGCTTTAGCCAGACGGATAACTACGTCAGCACCAGCGTCAGTGACTTCGCGTTCTTCAGCAGAGTGGTACTCGTCGCTTGCACCGAAAGGCAGCAGGGACAGAGCGGGGTCAGCGTCGTAGCGAGCAGAATCTTCGCGGGCCTGATAGTAGATCTCGTTGTCGTCTGCTTCGATCTCATAGTAAGAACCGCGCAGGGACAGGCTGATCATTTTGTTGAACTTGGTGGCCAGCTTGGCACCGAAAGATTCGTACTCGGTGGTCAGCGTGTCGCCGTCAAGCAGTTGGTAGTCGGTTTGAGTTTCCGACTTGGAGCTGTCTACTTCAGATTTAACATAGCTTGCAGTGATGCTGGTGTTGCGGGGCAGATCAACGCGCGCCTTGATCATGTGTGTCTCTTTTTCAGAGTCAGGCGTACGGTTGAGCTCCAGGTCGCCCGCTTCATAAATCAGCTGGTCTGCCGCAGAGGGGTTGCCAGCATCTTCGTAGTAGCGGGTCGGGGTGGTGCTGTCTTCGTCAAAGTAACGCGTGAGGTACTCATAGTCCACGGTCAGGATACCGAATTTACCGGTAGCGCCGAAGGTGTACTCTTCAGTGATCTCATCGATGTCTTTGCCAACGGCAGAAACGTGACAACCGTCACACTTGGACAGGCCGATGGCTTGTTCCATGCCCTCGCGTGTTTCAATGCGAATGCCTGCCTTGAACGTCACGTTAGGCAGTTGGGGCAGAGTCAGTTCTGCTTCGTTTTTCCACTCTTTGCGGGTCACGATATACTCGTTATCCAGCTCTTGAGCGTAAGCTTCAGCAGCATCATAGTTCAGGGTAACGCCACCGACTGAGGTAACACCAATCTCGGCCAGGTCGGCAAAGATTTTATCGGTCGTTACAGAAGGCTGGGAACCGCCGGTGTCCTCACGGGCGGTGGCGCCCATCTGGTCCAACGTTTCATGATCCTTCCAGTGTTGCATAACACTGTACTCGCTGCCGAGTTTGAAAATACGACCTGCGTCGATTTCCAGAGCATGCTGCTGATCGCGAGCGCCATTAACTTCACTCTCGACTTCCAGCAGGAAAGAACCTTTTTCAAATTCCAAGTCCAGTTTCGGTGCCAGAGCAACCCCGTCATCCTTATGGACTGTTGCGAATTCATTTACACGTGCTGCATTGTCCTTGGTGGTGACAGCACTCATGCCTAGTTCCCAAGAACCGGACAGGTGGGCTTCGTCACCTTCAGCTGCTGCCACAGTGGCAGTGGCCAGCATCGCCAGGACGGACATCAATGCAAGCAGCCACAATCGGCTTTGCTTCATAGTTTTGCCTCCTATTAATACGAGCTGTTAACGAGTCAGGCCGTGGCCACTGAGTGGCTGGGACGGATAGTCACTGCCGTGGACAACCTTGTGACAGGTTGAGCACTTGGTGCCGAATGATGTCTGGAAACCCTCAGTTCCATGGGGGTTTGCAGTTTCCGTCATACCTGGAACTGTTGCGATGGTGCCAGCCGGGCTTCCTGGTGTCTGGGCAGAGTTGCGCAGAATGTGGAAGTGACCTTCATGGCATTGCAGGCACAGGAACGGCTCGTTTTGTACCAACAGGTTGTTTGCAACACTGCCGTGGGGGTCGTGGCAGATGGTGCAATCATCTTCAACCGGTGCATGGCCGAAGACAAAGGGGCCTTGGTAACGCGTATGGCAGTTCAAGCACAGATCGTTAAGACGCTCATCCGTGTTCAGGGACTCACCAACAGCACCGTGAGTGTTGTGGCAGCTGGAGCAGTTCATCTTGCCTTCAGCCAAAGGATGGCTGGAAGGGAAGTGTGATTTTGCCTGCTCTTCCTGGTGGCAGCTGTAGCACAGCTCAGGATCTTCCATCTTCAGGCTGAATTTGCCTTCGCCGTCATGGATGCTGTGGCAGTCGACACAACCGACATCGCTCAGAGCGTGAGCACTGTGGGTGTAGTCCATCAGTTTGCCGTCGGTGTGACATTTGGCGCAGATTGCCGATGCTTCGTCAGAGAGCAGTTCTGCAGGGCGCAGAATCATCTCAGTGTCGCCATCGTTATCAACGTGCTGGCTGCCGGGACCGTGGCAGGATTCGCAGCCTTTTTCCGCGCCCATCAGCTCCCAGGTTGCCAGGCGACCGTGAATGGTCTTGGCGAAGCCTTCAGCCGATGTAGAGGTGGCGAACATGTCGCCGGCCATGTCGTCGTGGCAGTCTGCGCAGGTCTCTTGACCGACGTAGCATGCACCTTCGATCACAGGCAGGGTCAGTACTTTTTCCCGGATACTTCCTGTGGCGCAAGCGCCAAGGATGAGTAGCAGGGGAAGAGCCTTCACCAGCCATGAGGCCTTGGTGTTGAACTTCCTTCGCATGTTTTCTCCTTTCGTTCTTCCTCCAATGATGTGCCCTGACCTTGGTTCTTTCCCGTATACCCATTAACGCTGTGTCGCTGGCGGGAAAGTTAAGGTCAAGAAAAACAGAGAGTTAAGCATGAAATGACTGTCCGATCATATTTATGCATAACGCCCACGTTTGATATCACTGTGTACAATACTTTTACGAGCTGGTAGTGTAAAACGAATCATTTTAATGGCTACATAAGCTTGGCTTATAGAATCCTTTTTTCATATTCGGAATACCCTATGGAAACACAATATCTAAAGACATTACTTATCGCTGCAGAAGAGGGGAGTTTCTCTCGGGCGGCGGCGAAACTGCATTTAACCCAATCCGCTGTCTCGCAACGGACCAAGAGCCTTGAAGCGTGTTGCGGCGAGCAGCTTCTCGATCGTTCCGGTGCGGTGTTGGAGCCGACGGCTGCTGGTCGCATTGTCCTTGAAGGGGCGCGGCGTATTCTGGATATGGAAGAGCAGATGCTGCAGGAGTTGCGATCACTGACGGACCGGCAGCATCTTTATATCTGTTGCACCCCGGCCTTTGGCATGGCACATCTGCCGCAAATTCTTAAACGCTTCATGCAGGAGTTCGGTGAAGTGGAGGACCTCAAGTTTTTGTTCGGTGCGCCGTTGCAGGCCTTGGACGGTATCAAAAACGGCGAGTTTGATGTGGCAGTCATTGAGCATCTTGCCGATATGGATTTTGGCACGATGCGTCATATGGACCTGCCCCAAGACGAGATGATCTTTGTCAGCTCACCAACCTATGGTCCGACAGCGCATGACATCACCCTGGAAGATATTCAGCAGTGTAACTTTATCACCCGGCGCGATGGCTGTAGCTGTCGTGATTTGCTGAGCTTCAACTTAAAAGGCACCGGGGGGGATCTTGCGGACTTCCGTCGCGTCATGGTGCTGGATGATTTCAGTCTGATCATCAAAGAGGTTCTGGCCGGGCAGGGGGTGACGTTTATTTCCCGCTCTGCGGTGCAGGAGTATCTTGATGAGGGGCGCCTGCTTGAGCACCATGTTCCCGGCTTTCACTGCTACCGACATCGCAGCATTGTGGCCAGAGAGTGTGAGTCGTCCGCGTCATTAAAGAGGGCGTTCATGGAGAGTGTCTGTCGTCACTTTGAACTCGATCCCGGTGAGTAATGGCATTACCCTCTTTAACGCGCGTTTTTGAGTTGTTGCTCGAACGGTTTGGTTCCCAATCGTGGTGGCCCGCCGATGATACATTTGAGATGATGGTGGGCGCGGTTTTGACTCAGAACACTGCATGGCGCAATGTGGAACTGTCCATTGCTGCTCTTAAAGAGGCTCAGGTGATGACCCCCTTGGCGTTACACCGGCTTGAGCACCAGGAGTTGCAGGTCTTGATTCGCAGCTCTGGATTCTTTCAGCGTAAGAGTCAGTGTTTGAAAAATCTGGCGGCAGTGATTTGCCGTGACTATCAGGGGCGGGTGGATTCTTTTCTCGGCGGAGATCTGCACGCTGTCCGTCAGCGGCTTCTCGACCAGCCCGGTATTGGCCCGGAAACGGCTGACTGCATGGTTCTGTATGGTGCCGGTCTTCCCATTTTTGTCGTTGATGCCTATACTCGCCGAATCTTCTCCAGATTGGGGTTGCTTGACGCCAAAGCACGTTACGACATGGTCCAGCGCTACGCGATGCAGCACCTTCCTGCTGACACCTCGCTATTTAATGAATTCCATGCATTGTTGGTTGAGCTGGGTAAGGTCTGTTGTCGTAGTCGTAATCCCCGTTGTGAGGCGTGCCCGTTAAATCAACACTGCCGGAGCGCCTTCAGTCGCTAACTTTGCCAGGAATAAATTGTTAGCGATGTCGGCTCGCGAATTTCTCACAAGTGATCTTCTGGATAGTCGGCCTCACGAATAAATACCTTGATCGTGTTTGACACCACCCGCAATCTTCCATTTTCGAGGATGAGAACCTGACGAAGGTTTGATCGGTTGAAATGGATTTTGATCGGTTTATTGCGTTTGTCAGGTTTTAATCCTGTCTATTCCTCTTTGTGCGGTTTTCGCTTTCAGGCCATTGCCTGTATTTCGTTTGAGTAACTAAGCGAAAGAAAATCGTTCCCTGGTCTTTTCTCAGGACCGGTCTTTAAATGTTAACCGGGCTCATGTCCGCCGTTTTTCTTGACTTCCTAGGCTATTCTGATAACTTGATTTGCTTATTTTCAACCTGTTTTTCCGTACCGAAAAACTGTCGGGCGGGAGCTTGCCATATATATTATATATAAATCAGTCAAAGGCGAGGACACCATGGACTACAAAGATACCTTGAATCTGCCGAAAACAGACTTCCCCATGCGCGGCAATCTGCCCAAGCGGGAACCTGAAATGCTGCAACAGTGGGAGAAGATGGACCTCAACGGCGAGATCCGCAAAGCCACTGCCGGACGGCCCCGTTTTACATTGCATGACGGTCCTCCGTATGCCAACGGTCATACCCATATCGGCCACGCACTGAACAAGATTCTCAAGGATATTGTCCTCAAAAGCCGCCGCATGCAGGGCTTTGACGTGCCTTATGTTCCGGGCTGGGATTGCCACGGCTTGCCCATCGAATTGATGGTGGATAAAAAGCTCGGCAAGAAAAAGCGCGACATGACGAAGGCTGAAATCCGCCGTGAGTGCCGCAATTATGCCACTGAATGGGTGGACACCCAGGCCAGTGAATTTAAACGGCTGGGTATCTTTGGTGAATGGGACGATCCCTATCTAACCATGCACGACAGCTATGAAGCGGCCACCGCCCGAGAATTGGCGCGCTTCGCTGAACGTGGAGGTCTGTACAAAGGCAAGAAACCGGTGCACTGGTGTTCCTCCTGTGTGACCGCCCTGGCGGAAGCCGAGGTGGAATACGCCGATCACGTCTCACCATCCATCTTTGTTAAGTTTCCCTATGTGGATACGTTGCCCGTCGAACTGAACGCTCTCGAAGGCAAGTCGCTTTATTTTGTCATCTGGACGACGACACCGTGGACCATTCCCGCCAACCTGGGCATCTGTCTTAATCCTGAACTGGACTATGTCGCGGTGGAAGTGGCTGGTGGTGATGTGCTGGTTCTGGCCGAAGGATTGTATCAGGGCGTGCTCAAGGAGTTGGAGCTCGAAGGGCAGGTCATTGCCAGCTTCAAAGCACCGCTGTTTGAAAACAAGCGGTGCCGTCATCCGTTCTATGAGCGTGATTCCCTGGTTATTCTTGGCGACCATGTCACTCTGGAAGCCGGTACCGGCTGTGTTCATACCGCTCCCGGTCATGGTCACGATGACTATGTCGTTGGTCTGAAGTACGGTCTGGATATTTACAATCCGGTCGATGATTACGGCCGTTATCGTAAAGATGTCGAACTGTTTGGCGGCATGAAGCTGGCCGAGGCCAATGATGCTGTGTGCGACAAGCTGACCGAGGTGGGCGCGTTGCTCAAGGTCAGCAAGGTGGAGCACAGTTATCCGCACTGCTGGCGCTGTAAAAAACCGGTTATTTTCCGGGCGACGGCACAGTGGTTTATCTCCATGGAGAAAAACGACCTGCGGCAGCAGGCGCTTAAACACATCAACGATGTGCAGTGGATCCCCGGCTGGGGGCGTGAGCGCATCTACGGCATGATTGAGAAGCGTCCCGACTGGTGTATCAGTCGTCAGCGGACCTGGGGCGTGCCGATTACGGTCTTCTATTGTGCCGAATGTGGAGAGGCGTTGGCCGACGGCAAGACCATGCATCATGTCGCCGATCTGTTTGAGGACGGCGGGAGTGATCAGTGGTACGAAAAAGAGGTCAGTGAATTGCTGCCCGAAGGGACTGTGTGTCCCTCCTGTGGCCACGACCACTTTACCAAAGAGTCCGATATTCTTGATGTCTGGTTCGATTCCGGTGTTTCACACGCTGCCGTGGTTGAAAATCGCGATTATCTCGATTCCCCGGCCGATCTCTATCTCGAAGGCAGTGATCAGCATCGTGGTTGGTTCCATTCCAGCCTGTTGGCTGCGGTGGGTACACGTGGCGTTGCGCCTTACAAGGCCGTATTAACGCACGGCTTTGTTGTGGATGGCAATGGGCGCAAGATGTCCAAGTCGCAGGGTAATGTTGTTGCTCCCGATGCCGTGATCAACAAGTTTGGTGCCGAAGTGCTGCGCCTGTGGGTGGCGGCACAGGATTACCAGGACGATATCCGGATCAGTCAGGAGATTCTTCAGCGACTGTCGGACGCCTATCGGCGGATCCGTAATACGGCGCGTTACATCCTCAGCAATATTTACGATTTTGATCCGGCAACGGACAGTGTTGCCGATGGTGATCTGTTGGAGCTCGATCGCTGGGCGTTGTCACGCCTGGAAAGTCTGGTTGGCCGAGTGGAAAAAGCCTACAATGATTACGAATTCCACATGCTGTATCATGCCGTCCATAATTTCTGCAGCGTTGAATTGAGTTCCATTTACCTGGATATCCTCAAGGATCGCGTCTACACTGCTGCACCCAACAGTGTGGCGCGACGCAGTGCTCAGACGGCCATGTATCGTATTCTTGATGCCTTGACCCGCCTGATTGCACCGGTGCTGTCGTTTACAGCGGATGAAATCTGGGCACAAATGCCGGGTGAGCGTGAAGCCAGTGTCCACTTGGCTGGATTCCCCCGCTTTGAAACCAGCCTGCTCGACAGCGGACTTGATGATCTTTATCAGCAACTGTGGACTGTGCGCTCCGAAGTGTCCAAAGCACTTGAGCTGGCACGTGATGCCAAGCTGATCGGTAATTCTCTGGAAGCCAAAGTTACGGTTGCCGTCAGTGATGACGCCTGCCGTACATTGCTAGAGAAATATGCCGAGCAATTGCCAACCCTGTGGATTGTGTCTCAGACTGACCTGGCGGAGTCCGTTGCCGATGGTTACGCGTCCGAGAAGATTGACGGTCTGAAGATTCTGGTTGAAAAAGCCGCTGGTGACAAATGCGAACGGTGTTGGAATTACTCAACTCAGCTCGGTGAAGACAGCGACCATCCCCAGGCCTGCCCGAAATGTCTTGCAGCTCTGAAAGAGCGGGGTCAAGCCTGACGATGGCGCAGCGCTATCGTCTCCTGATTCTGGTCACGCTAGTTGTGCTGGTGGGCGATCAATGGAGTAAGTGGTATATTGATCACACCATGACATTGCACCAGAGCCGTACGGTGATTGAGCACTTTTTTAATATCACCTATGTTCACAACAGTGGTGCGGCTTTCGGTATCCTGGCCAACAGTGAGCTGCGCCTGCCGCTTTTGTCGGGTGTTGCCCTGATCGCTTGTGGCGTGATCGGTTGGATGTTTTGTAAGTTGCCGTTAACGGCATTTTGGCAACGTTTTGGTCTGGCGCTGGTCTTTTCCGGAGCGCTTGGTAATCTGATTGACCGGGTGCGTCTTGGTGTGGTGATTGATTTTCTCGATGTCCACTGGTATCACCACCATTGGCCGGCATTCAACGTTGCTGATTCGGCCATCACCGTCGGAGTTGGTCTGTTGCTGGTCGATTTGTGGCAGGAAGAACGACGCAAACGGAAACACGCCTGATCATGACAAAGGAGGTCGAATGAAGACTTTGATCGCGTCATTATTGTTGATCCTTGTGTTGACACTGACCGGATGCGAGTGTATCGGCGGCCTGGGCCGTGATATCCAGTACGCAGGACACTGGTTGGAAGATACCTCCGAAAGCGTACGAAAATAATTTCTTTTTCGAGGTGGAAATCTGGTGAAACCTCTTGCCTTTTTCTAAACCTCGTGGTACTACATTGAGCCGTTGAAAATGATGTCGGGGCGTAGCGCAGCCTGGTAGCGCACCTGCTTCGGGAGCAGGGGGCCGGAGGTTCAAATCCTCTCGCCCCGACCATTAATTTTCGATTGATTCTGTGATCATAGCCCTACTTCAATATGTGAAGTAGGGCTTTTCATTTTTTGCCGCCCACGCGACACATTTCCTTCCCGTTACGCCAACTGATCAACCGCCACCCGATAGCGTGGATCTTCAATCACGTTGACCTCAATCATGCTGCCCGCATTGGCCAGCAATGAGCGGCATTCAGGGCTGAGATGCTTGAGACGTAACTTTTTTCCCTGGCCGAGATAGCGTTCGGTCAAACTGTTGACCGCCTCCAGACCTGAATGATCACAGACGCGTGAGTCGCGGAAGTCGATCACCACTTCGTCGGGGTCTTTGCTCGGGGTGAATTGTTCGTTAAAAGAGCGTACTGAGCCGAAAAACAGCGGCCCGTTCAAGTGGTATGTCTTAACGCCGTCGTTATCAAGAGAGGTTTCTGAATCGATCCGACGGGCACTTTGCCAGGCAAAGACCAGCGCTGAAACAATCACTCCGGTCGCCACGGCAATAGCCAGGTCGGTGAAAACCGTGACCGCGGAAACCAGTACCAATACCAAAGCGTCAGAGAACGGAATTTTGTGCAGAATGCGCAGGCTCGACCAGGCAAAGGTGCCGATCACCACCGTAAACATCACACCGATTAACGCAGCCAGTGGGATCATCTCAATCAGGCTGGAGGCAAAAACAATAAAACACATGAGTGCTAAGGCTGCTGTGATCCCTGACAAACGTCCGCGGCCACCGGAGTTGATATTGATGATGCTCTGGCCAATCATGGCGCAACCACCCATGCCGCCGAAAAACCCCGTAATGATATTGGCGACGCCCTGACTGATGCACTCCCGGTTGCCACGCCCGCGGGTCTCGGTGATTTCATCGATCAGTGTCAATGTCATCAACGATTCGATTAGACCGATCGCCGCGAGGATCACCGCGTAGGGAAGGATAATCGCCAGAGTGTCAAGGCCTGGCGAGACCATGGGCAGGTGAAAGGAAGGCAATGCGCCGGATACGGAAGCCAGGTCGCCAACCGTGCGGGTGTCCAGGTTGAAGATGTGCACTAGTGCCGTGACCACTAAAATAGCCGCGAGTGCCGAGGGGAAGGCCAGGGTCAGCTTGGGAAGCAGGAAGATAATTGCCATTGTAATCGCAACCAGTCCGAGCATCAGGTAGAGGGACTGGCCATGGAGCCAGTGAAGTTTTCCTGTTGTATCAGCGACCTTGAACTGACCGAGTTGAGCAAGGAATATGACGATGGCAAGGCCATTGACGAACCCGAGCATCACCGGATGGGGAATCAGGCGGATGAATTTGCCGAGTCGCAATACTCCGGCCGTGACTTGAAAGATCCCCATCAGCACCACTGTGGCAAAGAGATATTCAATGCCGTGCCCAGCAACAAGATCGACCATGACGACAGCCAGGGCGCCGGTGGCCCCGGAGATCATTCCTGGACGTCCACCGATAATGGCAGTAATCAGGCCGATCATAAAGGCGGCATAAAGGCCAACCAGTGGCGCGACTCCGGCGACAAAAGCAAAGGCCACGGCTTCGGGAACGAGTGCTAAAGAGACGGTGAGACCGGACAGAATGTCGGCTTTGGCATTCGCGGATTTTCTGACAATAAAATCAAACATCGTTTTCCTTAAATAGTTGAATTTGCATTGTAATTGGGAAAAAGACGCAGATTGTATTGGTTTAGCAACAAGGAGGCAAGTTAGTTTTTTGCCATGTCGTGGGGGGGTATTTTCTAGACGCATTTCACGTGGTTGTGAAGTGCGATGCTGGTCTGGCGACGGTTCAAGGATGATGTGGTTGGAGCGGTTTTATCCAGAACGTGTTAGGTGTCCGTAAAAAAATCGCCAAGGATATGGCGGCATGACTTAGTAGCGCGTTTCCCGCATAAAATATTCTTCCGGATCGCGGTTTAAAAGTTTCAGCTTCTGCTCATACATTTTTTGTTTTGAATCGCAGTATTTGCGGTTGTTGTTTTTTTGGCAATCCCACTGGTAGTAGTGGATTCTCTCTTTGAGCATGTCTTCTTCAACGTCGACTGTTTTTTTGAATCTGCGTTTTTCAATAGCTCTCTTCATCTCATTACCGTCATTGGGTTTGGCATATTTATGTGAATTGACAGCATCTAATTGCTGGTGAACCCGACGTTGGAATGTTTCAGACGGTTGTCTTTGCGCATGGCTCTCCTGGCTGTATTCTCGAACAATAACGTCTTCTTTGCTCACACCCGAAGGTTCTTTGTTTGTGACGTGCAGTTGTCCATCGTCATCTTTCCAGGTGTAGAAGTCGGCTGACGCCAACGAGGTCAAAGAGGTAAGAAATATGGTCACTGTCAGGATGGTTTTTTTCACGTTTGCTCCTTGTTGATTTGTTAATTGAGTCTACATTTTCTACAGAGTCGCCATCAAGGGTTTTAATTTTTGCCCAGGTTGCCCGTAGTGGGGGGCAGCCTGTAAAATCACGTATTGTCCCTGGATTGATAAAAAACAGCTTGAAGTGAGATTAGTGCAACTTGTTGATATTGTGATTTTTATCCCCTTATTTGTTGAATTGGTGTAAGGTGGAGAAGCTAAGGTAAAATCTGCGATAAATGATGAGCGTCCGGGTGTGCAATGGCGCATGCACCGGTTTTCTACAGGTAACGACGCCTTTTCTTCCGTCATGGAAGAGAGGGCGTCGTTTTTTTTTAACCACATTCAGGAAAAGAGAGGGAGGCATGAAAAAAATCGATTGCATTATTAAACCCTTCAAGCTGGATGACGTGAAGACTGCGCTGACAGATCTTGGTATTGCCGGGATGACAGTAAGTGAAGTGCGTGGCTTTGGGCGTCAAAAAGGGCACATGGAGCTGTATCGTGGCGCCGAATATCAAACCGATTTCCTGCCGAAGGTCAAGGTCGAGTTGGTGGTTGATGATCAGCAGGTCAGCGATGTTGTCTCTGCTTTGCAGAAAGAAGCCTGTACGGGCCGAATTGGTGATGGAAAGATTTTTGTCACTCCCGTTGAAGAGTCAATTCGCATTCGCACCGGTGAAACCGGCAACGATTCTCTTTAAACCCACGCGATGATTTCAAGGAGGTAAAGTATGAAACGGTTACTTTCACTTATTTTGGTCGGGGCATTTCTGGCCCTGCCGGTTTTTGCGCTGGCGGATGAAGCTGCGCCGATTACGCCGGACGATGTTCAGAACAATCTCAACTTTGTCTGGACTCTTGTTGCCGCCTTTCTCGTGTTTCTCATGCAGGCCGGTTTTGCCATGGTTGAGGCCGGATTCACTCGGGCCAAAAATGCCTGCAACATTATGATGAAAAATATGATGGATTTTTCTGTCGGCGCTTTGGCATTCTGGGCCATTGGTTTTGGTCTGATGTTCGGGACTACCAACGGTTTTTTTGGTACCAGTGATTTCTTTTTCAGCGGTGCCAGCGGTGACGGAGAGGCTTGGAACTATGCCTTCTGGATGTTCCAGGTGGTTTTTGCGGCGACCGCAGCAACGATTATTTCCGGTGCCGTAGCTGAACGAACCAAGTTCAGTGCCTACCTGGTATATTCATTCTTCGTTTCCGCATTGATCTATCCGGTGTTTGGTTCCTGGGCCTGGGGCAGCTTGTTTCATGGCGCTGGCTGGCTCGAAGGGATGGGCTTCATCGACTTTGCCGGTTCAACGGTTGTTCACTCCGTGGGGGGCTGGCTGGCGTTGGCCGGTGCGATTGTTGTCGGTCCCCGCCTTGGCAAATATACCAAAGAGGGCAAGGTTAAGCCCATTCCCGGTCACAATATTCCCGTTGCCTCTCTTGGTGTCTTTCTCCTCTGGTTTGGCTGGTATGGATTTAATCCCGGCTCAACAACTACCGGTGATACCTCGATCGCCCTTATTGCCGTAACCACGACGCTGGCGGCCGCAGCGGGTGCCGTTGCTGCCATGTTGTTTACCTGGGTTAAGTTTGGCAAAAGCGATATCGGTATGACGTTGAATGGTGCGTTGGCCGGTCTGGTCGGAATCACAGCTGGATGCGCCAATGTCTCAGTGCCTTCATCCGTAGTGATTGGTTTGGTTGCCGGCGTCCTGGTCGTCCTGTCTGTTTTGTTCTTTGATAAAATTAAAGTGGATGATCCTGTTGGTGCGGTTTCTGTTCATGGTGTTTGCGGTGCCTGGGGAACCTTGGCCGCAGGCCTGTTTGACAGCGCTGGTTTTTCAATGCACACCGTTGGAGTGCAACTGATTGGTATTGCTACCTGCTTTGTCTGGGCCCTTGGTGCCGGTCTGGTGTTGTTTAAAGCGATTGACCTGGTTATTGGCATGCGCGTGACGGCTGAAGAAGAGATGACCGGTCTCGACTTTTCCGAACATGGTGCCAGTGCTTATCCGGATTTTCAGACAGTTCATCTGGGCAGTGGTGGTATGCCGGGTGGTCCCGGTGGCTTGAGCGGCCAACCTGTTGCCGCCGCTGAACCCGTGAACGGCAAGCCGGTCACACAAGCTTGATCCGTTACCACCAACACGATGTGTTGGTCTGGTCCTGTTGGCAAGCACCCTCCAAGCACTGTTGTTGGGAGGGTGCTTGTCTTTTTGTCTGGGACGACGTTGCGGTTGCGTGAGAGAATCGTTAAATTGGTTGCTATTAAAAAAAGACCATGATACATAGTTTTTGTTGCAGTCGCTGGTCAACTCGCAATACGCCGCAAAAGTTAATTAGAAATATAAACACATTAACCTTGTTGGCCTGTGCCTGATGGATGCGCCGGGCGATCGGATATTCAGGTGGGACGCTTGACGTGATCGATACCAAATTATCATCCTCAATACCAACACATACGTTGTTCCGCCATTGGCGCTGCCTTGTGGCGCCTTTTTTTGGCGCGGTTATCGTCTGTGTGATCTCCTTTGTTCAGAAAGTCAAATGGGGCGGTGATCTTCCTTATGACCTGGCTGGCTACGCCACACCGTCTCTGGTTGGTTGGGTGGCCGGCTCCTTTGTCAGCATTGGCCTCTGGCGCTCACGTGAATTGATGTTGCGGCTGCAGCGCACTTCATTGGCATTGAAAGAGCAAGCGGAAAAGAAGAGTCACGTTCTCGATTCGGTGGGCGAGGGGATCTGCGAATTCGATGCGGATGGTCTTTGCTGTTATGCCAACCGTGAAGCGTGTCGAATGCTCGGCTACAGCTCCTTTGAGATGAGTGGAAAAAATATCTTTTCTCTGTTTCGTTATCACGATCGCTATGGCCATGAAGTGTCCCTTGAGCCATTGTGGTCCCATCGAACGTTCAGTACTCAAAAGCGTGATACCATCTATGAAGAGATCCTTTGGCAGAGAGAACATGAGATTATTGCCACGGAAATTTGCATTTATCCGGCATTGAATGCAAAAGATGGCGGGATTCTTGTGTTCCGCGACGCGTCAGTGCGCCAGGAGATGCAGTCTAAAATTAATTTTCTGGAGAGTCATGACCCTCTCACCCAGCTCAACAACAAAAATACCTTCATGTCTGAGCTGGCCACAATAATTGATCGGGTTCGAAATCAAAATGAAAGATATGCCCTGCTTCTGGTCGATATTGACCGATTTCAAGCGCTCTATGATGTGTTGGGGAGTTATGTCAGTGACCAGTTGCTGATTCAGTATGCCCATTTTTTACAACGAACAGTTGCTGAGCAGGATGTGGTTGCGCGAATCGGTGGTGATCGATTTGCCGTGCTGAAAAAGGTGTCCACTGACCAACAGGCACGTGGCTTTGCGCAATGGTTGGTTAGCGAGTCGCAGTCTTTTGAACCCGTCTGGCATCTGGAAAAGGTGAATTTGACCGTCAGTGTCGGGGTTAAAATTATTGAACCTGGAGATGAGTCCGTTGACGACGTGTTTCTTGGTGCGGAAAAAGCCTGTGGACAGGCCAAAGCGGAGGGGCGCAGTCGATTCAAAGTGTACAATCCACTTGCTCCGGTTTATCGCAAGCTGAATCGTCAGATCCGTGCGCTGCCATTTATCCGAGAGGCTCTCCATCGAAATCTGTTCTTTCTGCGAAGACAAAAAATCTGTCCCGTTGGGAATGTTGAGCCTCACAGTGATTGTTATGAAGTGTTGTTGTCGATGCAGTTGGCCGATGGCAGCAGCCTGGCTCCAGAAGAGTTTTTGACCGCAGCCGAACGCTATGATCTGATGCCGTCGATTGATCGTTGGGTGATAAATCACTGCTTTGACTGGCTTGAAGAGGATGGTGAACGTTGGAAGAATCTTGATTTTATGGCGATCAATTTGTCGGGGAAAAGTTTTAATGACCCAACTTTTCTGGCGTATCTGGAAACGAAATTACGCCGTGCGACGTTCCCTGCGGAAAAGATTTGCTTCGAAATTACCGAAACCGCTGCCGTAGAGAATGAGGAGCGTAGTGTCACTTTTATCCACCGTATTAAGCGGTTTGGCTGTCGCTTCGCCCTGGACGATTTTGGCAGTGGCATGTCGTCGTTTCGCTATTTGAAAAACTTTCCTGTTGACGTGATTAAGATAGACGGCAGCTTTATCGTCGATATGGTAGAAAACGAGCTGTCACGGGAAATTGTTACCTCCATTCATAATATCGCTTCAGCTCTTGGGCTGAAGACCGTCGCTGAACATGCCGAAGATCAACAGACACTCCAGGTGTTGCAGGAGATCGGGGTTGATTATGTCCAAGGCTATGTCGTCGAAAAGCCGAAAGTTTTTTGTTCCGGAACCGCTGTCGACTCTCCTGAGCCGGTGGCTCTGCGCCAGTAATTGCCTGTCGATTTGACCCGCCCGAATGGCTATGTTAGCATGGTAAGCATATGGTGGCGTTCTGTCTGGACGTTCCGACCATAGACCCGCTCATGAGGTGGACCGTTCAGGCCTGGTCTGTTCGGGACGAACCCTCTGTCTTGGGGGCAGCACTGGTTTGAGGTGATCCGCTTCAATACCGGGTGCGGGTGGCCCCGTCGCTTTCAAAAATCCCAAAGATGTACGCTTCTCCAGGTCGTATTGAGACGAATTGTTTGTCGTTTTGTCGGCCATCCTTTGTTGTAGCCAGCCCTTCATTGTTGTCTGAGTGTTCTCCTGTGGTTTCTGCGCTGCCTGTCTCATCCCGTTAACCTGTTGTGGTGTATGTCTCATGATGATGTATTCAATGAGAAATCCGTGAAAGGAGGGGAGACCGTGGAACTCAAAGTGGTTGATGGCAATCTGGCCAAAGCCATGCGTTTGATGAAACGAAAACTGCAACAGGAGGGGTTGTTTCGTGAAATGAAGAAAAGGCGTTATTACGAAAAACCCAGTGCCAAGCGTAAACGCAAGCAAAAAGAGTCCCTGCAACGTGAACGGAAACGGCAACGTAAACTCGACCGGTTCGATTAACTGAATCGATAGGTACGAAAGAGGACATACAATGAAATCGACAACATCTGCTCTGGAAAATGACCTGCCAACCGATTGGATGGCTCTTGATTGGCAAAAAGAACTTAGCAACAACATCACGTCTGTTGACGAATTAAAGGCCTATCTTCCTCTGAGTTACGACGAAGAGGCGGATCTGCGCACCGTGACAGAAGCCCATCCGATGAATATCCCGCGTTATTATCTCAGCCTGATTGATCCCAACGATGCGCACGACCCGATTCGCAAACTGGCGGTTCCGGCTGCAGAAGAATTGGTCGTGGCCGGTGCTATGGGCGAAACAACCAAAGATCCTTACGGTGACGACAAACACGATAAAGGCAACGGTATTCTACATAAGTATTCCTACACCGCGTTGGTGGTGGCCACGGAATACTGCTCCATGTACTGCCGACATTGCTTTCGCAAACGGATGGTAGGACTACCCAACCACCAAACCGTGGAAAATTTTCATAACGCAGCAAAATATATTGCCGCGCATCCTGAAATAACCAATGTCGTGATTTCAGGTGGTGATCCACTGTTGCTGCCGACCCATGTTATTCGCAAAATGTTGGCTGCTTTGGAGGATATCCCTCACCTCAACTTCGTCCGCATCGGCTCACGGGCTCCGGTGGTCTATCCGATCCGATTTGCCGATGACGAACTGATTGACGTATTACGGGATTTTGGTCGCAAAAAAACCTTGCAGATGCCGACCCATTTCAATCATCCAGTGGAATTGACCTCCGAAGCGGCCGAAGCGATTCGACGGGTTCGCGAAGCGGGGGTCACGGTGAATAACCAGGCGGTTTTTTTAAGCGGGGTCAACGACGATGTTGAAACGCTGACTGAGCTGATGAACGGATTGCTGCGCATCGGAGTGAATCCGTACTACCTGTACCAGTGTATGCCCGTGGCGCGCGTGCGCCACCATTTCCAGGTGCCGCTGAAGCGTGGTGTTGATATTGTCGATGAGGCGCGCAGGCGCATGGATGGCTACGCCAAACGTTTCAAGTTCATCATCGGTCATGATATCGGAAAATTGGAAATTTGTGGTCGCAGTGGCGATACCATGGTTCTGAAACAGATTCATGCCCGTCAGGAAGCGCCGCAGGAATGTTCCCGCTTGCTGTTCCGGCGACTCAATGACACCGGCGGCTGGCTGGACGACCTTGAAGAGGTTGATCTTTAACAAGTCATTAAAAAAGTGTGAATGGGCGTGTGCTCGGTTCCACGAAGACAAACCAAACAAGCCGTCCGCACCTGTGGGCGGCTTGTTTGGTTTCCGGGTGACAGGGCCTGGCTTCAGCGTGGGGGGTTAAAGAGGGTGGCCATGGAGCAGTTCGCACACCTGCGCCACTTCGTCTTCGCGACCAAGCAGCATCAGGGTATCGCCTTTCTCGAGGCAGAAAGAGCCTGACGGGCTATAGATGGTTTGATTCTGGCGGATAATCCCAACCACGGTGACACCGGTCTGGTTGCGTAGATCCATTTCAGCCAGACTGCGGTCAAGGCACGGCGAGTCATCGGGTACCGCTTGATATTGCAGGCGTCCTCCCTTGAGGACAGATAATCCTTCGGTTGGAATTTCGGCATCAACCATTGAGGTATAGTGTTCTTTACGCAAGTTGGCGATAACGTGGAGAATATGACCCTCGCTGAACTCAAAGCGATGCATCAGGTTGGCGCCAAGTTGCAGGCTGGCTTCAAATTCATCGGGGACCACTTCGTTAGCTCCTAGGGCACACAGATGTTCCAGCTCGGCGACATAACGGGTGCGAGCGAGAATGTAAAGATCCGGATTATGATGGCGTGCCGTGGGGATCGCCCGGGCCAGAGCCGCCGGGTCATTAATCGACAGGACGAGTGCTTTGGCCCGGTGAATGCCGAGTTCGTGAAGCACATCACCCGACGTGGCATCACCGTAGATGACAAAATCCCCCTTTTGACGGCCCTTATGAACACTGTCGCCGTTGAGTTCCACATACACATGTGGGATATGAAAACGGCGCAGAATGCGGCCGATGTTGCGTCCTGACAAACCGTACCCGGCGATGATCACATGGCCGGTAAGGTTGCCGGTCTGTTCTTGAATCTCCGGGTGGATTTCGGTGCGCGGTTTACCGAGCAGCCCGGATAGAGCGGCTGCCCAGCGTTCGGCCTGGCCGGCGATCAGTGGTGTCAGGATCATTGTCAGGGCAATCACCGCCAGGGTGATCTGATACACCTGATCGTCAATGAGCTGCAACGACGTGGCCGCTTTCATAAACACGAAAGAGAATTCACCGGCCTGAAACAATAGGAAGCCGGTTAATAAGATGATTCGCAACGGAAACCGACACAATGCTGTTGCCAGGGCTGCGGCGAAAAATTTAATGGCAAAGACCGCCAGGGTTGCCGAAAGCACGATGGTCCAATTCGCGAGCACCAGATCCAGATTGACCAGCATACCGATAGAGACAAAGAAGATGGCCAGAAACGTGTCACGAAACGGCAGGATATCCGACAGCGCCTGGTGGGCATAAGGAGATTCAGCCAACGCCAGACCGGCGAGGAACGCTCCGAGTTCCAGTGACAGGCCCACGGCACTGGTTAGCCATGCCGTGACCAGAATCAAGGCGAGAATGGTCAGGCGAAAGAGTTCCTGAGAACGCGTCTTGAGAATCGCCAGCAGGAACGGCTGGAGCAGAAAGCGCGAAAAGATCAGCAAGCCGACCATCAACAGGGCGACCTTGCCAATCTCTTTGATGGAAAAGGTCAGATCCTGCCCGGCCAAAAGTGGCAAGGCGACGAGAAAAAACACCACAGCCAAATCTTGAGCGAGCAGAATCCCCAACGACATGCGGCCATGACTGGTGTCGATCTCACCGCGTTCACTGAGCAGTTTGAGGACAATGGCCGTGGAGGAAAGGGCCAGAGCCATCGCCAGCGTCAGGCTGGTTGTCATGGAAAAGCCGAACAGGGTGCCAATGCCTGTGAACAGGGCCCCGCATAACAGAATTTGCGACAGGCCGCCTGCCAGCAGAAGTTTCTTGAGACGCAACAACCGCGAGATCGAAAATTCGAGACCGATGGTGAACAATAGCAGGATGACGCCAAATTCAGCGATCACTTCAACTTCGTGAATATTTTTGATCAGGTAAAAACCGTAAGGACCGGCAATGATCCCCGAGATCAGATAGCCGATGATCGGAGACAGCTTGAGGCGCGTAAAGATCAGCGCGCTGCCCAGGGCCAGAGCTAATAAAATCAACAAATCCAACAAAAACAGATGGTCGGGCATCGGTGGTTGCTTTCTCTCATTGCGTGTTGTAGCCGTGTGGCCGTGATGGGGATAACACCGGGTGTCTGGAGAACTGTGCACCAGGCGGTTCGCGTCTGTTACAAAAGATTTGTATATTCTGGCATATACCGCTTTGGCAGGCAATCATTACCGACGATACTTCCTCTCAGGGCCTGGGGTTTTGCTCGGGTGAGCCGGGAGATAACGGTTCTGTTCCCAGGCAAATTGTGGTATTAAACCCAGACGAAAATCTGTATCTGTGAACCGGAGAAACAGTCAGGGCGCAACCTGTTTTTTCAAAGACGAAAAGGGTCGAAATCATGATGGAGCTGACCGTCATCCTGCTGGTGTCTTATCTGATCGGGGCTATCCCCAGCGGTGTGGTGTTAACACGCTTGAGTGGGGCCACCGATGTCCGCAAAGCCGGCAGTGGCAACATCGGGGCAACCAATGTCTATCGTGTAGCGGGAAAGCGACTGGGGATCCTGACCCTGCTGGCAGATATGCTCAAAGGGGTTGTGCCGCTGCTGGCAGTACAATGGTTGTACAGTTCTGAGCCCAAGGTGCTGGCATGGGTTGCCGTGGCCTTGTTTGTCGGTCATTGCTATCCCGTCTACCTGATGTTCAAGGGGGGCAAAGGGGTGGCCACGGCTCTGGGGATTTATCTGGTGTTATCACCGGCTTCAGTGGGGATTGCATTGCTGGTTTTTGCCTTTGTCCTGTGGCGCTGGCAGTACGTCTCGTTGGCGTCGATCTGTGCGGCTGCGGTTATTCCGGCCCTGGTCTATGGTTTTGAGCGCTCTTTACCGATTTTTATCGCCACGCTGGTGATTGCTGCCGGTGTTATTTATCGTCATCGCGGCAATATCTCCCGATTGCTTGATGGAAGCGAAAGTCGTTTCAAAGGATAACCGCGTGGCCGACTCATCTCCATCCAATGAATCGCCTGCGTTGCCAAAACAGCGGCGAGTTTTCAAGAAATTTTTTGCCGCCGGTGTGCTTGTCTGTTTCGCTCTTCTGGTGCTCGGTGTCTATGCCCTGCGCCCCTGTCAGATTGATCGGGACCTGTTTTTCACCGTATCCAGTGGTCAATCGCTGGCTGCTGTTGCGCGAACGTTGCATCGTGATGGATTGATTGCTGATCCTTTTGCTTTTCGGGTTTTGGCGCGCTGGCATGGTCAGGGACGGAAGATTCAGGCGGGCAGTTATCGGTTTGCCGCCGGTCGTTATCAGCCGGGATCGGTGCTGCAGATTCTGGTTGAAGGACGGGTGGAATTGGTCCAATGCACACTGCCGGAGGGGATGACGGCTCTTGAGGTGGCGCATCGGTGCAGCGCAGCCGGAATTGGACAGCTCGAGCGCTACCGTGCCTTGTTCTCAGATCGTGACTTCCTCAATGCGTTGGGCGTGGACGCCCTGGAAGGCTATCTGTTTCCGGAAACCTACCGTTTTGCACCCGGCGTCAGTGAATCTTCCGTGTTGACCACCATGGTTACAGAGATGCGTCGTCATCTCAACAAGTCCCTGCTGACTGCGGCTGCAAAGCAGGGATTGAATGAATTGCAGTTGCTCACCCTCGCCTCAATCATTCAAAAAGAGGCGGGTAATGTTGAAGAGATGCCACTGATTTCAGCGGTCTTCCATAACCGGCTTAAGCGGGGGATGTTGCTGCAGGCTGATCCAACGGTGATCTATGGCCTGGGTGAATTTGACGGCAACCTGACCCGTATCCACTTGCGCACGCCGACGCCTTATAACACCTATGTTCACCGCGGTTTGCCCCCTGGGCCGATCGCCAATCCCGGCCTCGATGCTCTCACTGCAGCGGCTCATCCGGCTGACGAAAACTATCTGTATTTTGTCGCTACCGGCGATGGTGTCCATTACTTTTCCAAGACACTCAAAGAACACAACCGGGCCGTGCGCCGTTATCAGTTGCGTCGTTAGTAACTCTCAAAATGTGAATATTTGCGAGATGTTGTCTCGCAAAGCCGCTTTTATCGATTTTTTGCGTTCCCGCCTTGCATCACTCAACGAAAAGTCTTAGAGTAGCCACCAGCCAGACGGTGTCCATTGGTGGACATCGCCTAACGAGACTTGGCACCTGAAGAATTCTTCAGGTTGAAATTGAAGATTCGTAAGGTACCTATCACCTGGCCCCGCCTTTACCCTGTCCCGTGTCTCGTGTAAAGACCATGACCATCTGATATCTACCTGACGACGAACTTATCAGGAGGATGCTGATGACTTCGCGTTTGGTACCAGAGCTGTGGTGTTGCCTCAAAGAGGGCTACAACCGCCAGCGGCTGGTGGAAGATCTATTGTCCGGCATGATCGTCGGAATTGTCGCTTTACCTTTAGCCATCGCCTTTGCCATTGCTTCAGGGGTTAAGCCGGAGCAGGGGCTTTATACGGCTGTGATCGCCGGCTTTCTCATCTCACTGCTCAGTGGTAGTCGGGTGCAGATCGGTGGCCCCACCGGGGCGTTTATCGTCGTGGTATTCTCCATTGTTCAGCAGTATGGCTATGGTGGATTGGCGGTTGCTACCATCATGGCCGGTGCCTTGCTGGTGGTCATGGGGGTGTGTCGCCTGGGCGGGGCGATCAAGTTTATTCCTTACCCGATGACCATCGGTTTTACCAGCGGTATTGCCCTGATTATTGCCATCACGCAAGGCAAAGATCTGCTTGGCTTGACCTTGACCCGCTCTGCAGAGGGAATTGTCGATCGGGTTCTGTTGTACGTTGACGCGATTGACACGCTTAACCTGCATGCCGTGATCATTGCCGGACTGGCCATGGCGATTCTGTTGTTGTGGCCGAAGGTGACCAAAAAGGTTCCCGGCTCCATTATTGCCCTGCTGGTGACCACAGCTCTGGTTCATGTGATGGACTGGCCGGTGGCAACCATTGGTAGCGCATTTGGCGATGTGCCTTCTACGCTGCCCATGCCGCATCTGCCGTCAATCGACCTGGCCATGGTTCCACAATTGATCTCTCCAGCCCTGACCATTGCTCTGCTGGCTGCGATTGAGTCGTTGTTATCCGCTGTGGTGGCGGATGGGATGACTGGACGGCGTCATAAATCCAATATGGAGCTGGTTGCTCAAGGGGTGGCCAACATTGCATCGCCGCTGTTTGGTGGCATTCCGGCGACCGGTGCCATCGCGCGCACGGCAACCAATGTGAAAAGCGGTGGAACCTCGCCGGTGTCGGGCATTGTTCATGCCCTGACGTTGCTGCTGATCATGATGCTGTTTGGACGCTGGGCTCGTTTGATTCCTATGGCAACGCTGGCGGCCATACTGCTGATTGTTGCCTATCACATGAGCGAGTGGCGTCACTTTGTCAAATTGTTTCGTTCGCCGCGCAACGACATTGTCGTTATGTTGACCACCTTTGTGCTGACGGTCTTTGTCGATCTGACTGTGGCGATTGAGACGGGGGTGGTGCTGTCGGCACTGTTGTTCATGCAGCGCATGGCCAATGCCACTGAAGTGCGGCATATCAGTCGAGAGATCAATGATGAAGAGGATGAGGAGGATGATCAACCGATCTGTGGTCGCCAGATCCCTTCGTGTGTCGAAGTTTTCGAGATTCACGGACCGTTTTTTTTCGGTGCCACCAATCAGTTTAAAGATACGCTGAGCATTATCAAGGAACCGCCGCAGATTCTGATCTTGCGCATGCGTCATATTTTCACCATTGACGCGACGGCAATTCGGGTTCTTGAAGATGTGCTGGAGAAAACCCAGCGTGACGGGACGCAGTTGATGTTGTCGGGAGTACGGCCGCATCTGCTGAAGAAACTCCAGAAAACACACCTATACGATGAAATAGGTCAGGGCAACATCTTTGCCGAAATCGATACTGCTCTTACTGTTGCGCGGGGCCTGTGTCGCAAAAGCGACGACTGAATTTCCTCCATGTTTCAGGAAGCCCCATGGCGATAGCGTTGACCCGGTTGCCATGGGGGGAGTGCTTTGCTGTTGAGCCGTAGAGTGTTTACCTCAGTGGGGGAACACGACCCTGTAACGCAAAACGGCACCAGGATAACCTGGTGCCGTTTTTTTGTAACGTTTATATTATGCTCTATTTGACCCACAGCGGCAGCGTGCCGATGACAATGTCAAATACCGGAATGACCAACAGGTAGGTGATAATGGTCGTAAAGATAACACCGACGATATTGAGTCCGAACCCGCTGCGAACCATCTGAGGGATGGTGACATAGCCGGAGCCGAAGACAATGGCATTCGGTGGCGTTGCCACTGGCAGCATGAATGCGCAGGATGCGGCAATGGCTGCCGGAATGACCAACAGCAGCGGATTCTGGTTGATACCGATGGCGACAGCACTGAGGATCGGCATAACCATGGCTGCGGTTGCGGTGTTGGAGGTCAATTCGGTGAGGAAGATGATCAGCGCGGTAACCGCTACAACCAGAACCAGAATCGGGGCATTGTTGAGCAGGCTGACTTGTGAACCGATCCAGGTGGCTAGGCCGGTTTGTTTGAATCCAGCCGCCATGGCCAGTCCGCCGCCGAACAGCAATAGAACACCCCACGGCATTTTTGACGCCCAGTGCCAGTCCATGACGAAAATATTTTTCTTCATGTTGACCGGAATCATAAACAACACCAGAGCACCGGTCATGGCGATGGCTGCATCGGTGACCAAGGTCGGGTCCGGGAACAAAAAGCCGAGCTGTTTGCGGAAAATCCAGCCCAGGGCGGTGAGGCCAAAGACCACTGCGGTCCATTTTTCACCGCTCGACATGCGTCCCATCTGCTTCAATTCGTCGAGGATCATTTCACGACCACCGGGAACTCTTTTCAGTTTCATCGGGTTGGCGATCCGGGTCAGCCACAACCAGCACAACGGCAGCATGACGACAACCAGAGGAACACCAACTTTCAACCAGTCCACGTAGCTGATTTCAAAGCCGTAGGTTTTATTCAGATAACCGGCAAGAACGGTGTTGGGCGGAGTACCGATCAAAGTGGCCATGCCGCCGATGGATGCGGCATAGGCAATGCCGAGCATCAGGTTGAGGCCGAATGAGAAATGCTCAGGAGAGAAATCGATCTCTTTATCAAGCCCCTCTTTTTTACCCTCTTCGATAACGTGGCTGATGATGGCCAGGCCGATAGGCATCATCATTACGGCAGTCGCGGTGTTGGAAACAAAGGCGGACAAGGTTGCTGTGGCGGCCATGAAACCGAAAATGAGCCGACTGGGCGAAAACCCGACCAGTTTGACAATCGTCATGGCGATACGGCGGTGGAGATCCCAGCGTTGCATGGACAGGGCAATGATAAAGCCGCCCATGAACAGAAAGATCAGATGACTGGCATAGGGTGCGGCGGCACTCTTGGTGTGCATGATGCCGAGCAATGGAAACAGCATCAATGGCAGCAGGCTGGTCGCTGGAATGGGGATGGATTCACACATCCACCAGGTGGCCATCAGTAGAGCGACAGCCGCCATTTTCTGGGCGGAAGGTTCCATGCCGGCCGGGGTGGGAATCAGCAGCATGGTGATGAATAACAGAGGGCCTAACCATAGACCGACTTTCTGGCGCGTGGTATAGCTCCTCGGCTCCTCTTCGTGCATCCCCTCGGGTGATGTGCGCAATCGTTCCAGGTGTTCTGCCGGAGCGTCCTCGATTTCATGAACGAGATCCGCGTCCTTTTCCTGCAAGCCTTCTTTGAAATGAAGGTGTTTTTTGATGGTGCTTTTCGGATTGAACAAAGTGAGAGATTTCACCTCAACGTGCATCTCCCAGAGACGGTTCCAGACTGCAGTGATCATAAAAAAATTCCCCTTTCAAGCTTAAATGGCTGTCGGGGAGAAAAGAGCAACCTTAGTGCCAACTTTGTGTTGAAGAAAACGACTTATTTTATTCTGTAGAACGTTGTTATTCCATGCTTTTTCCGTTTACGCCTTTCTGGACAAAAAAAGGCCAAAATCCGCAGATGGCGGATTTTGGCCTTTAATGGCGAAAAGCGGACAGATGTTTTTTGTCAATCGTCGATTTTATGACGTTGTTTGAACTGCACCAACCATTTCTGCAGTTCCTTCTCTTCGTGCTCCAGTTCAAAGGAGTTGATCAGGCCGCGATGAATGGCGACGGATACCGCCCGGTTGCGCGGGTTAAACGCTTCACCGACTTTCTCGGCCTGGAATTGTTCCTGATCGATACTGAGTTTGTTGTACAAAGAGTTGAGGCGACTTTGTACGCCACGACGTGACAGATAGCGTCGCTGAGCAATGAGGTTGTCGGTCAAGCCCAGCGAGATGTCAATCAGAGCCTCGAATTCGATGTCGGACAGCGCCGTCTGACTATGGTCGGTGCGGCCTTGAACTTTGCGCACTTCCGGGTCAATCCAACATTGCTCATCGATTAACACGGTAACCACGGCGCCGGCAATTCTCTCTTTGGTATTGGATTTGAGGATGTAGCCGTAGACCGTTTCCGGTGGCACAATGCGCAGCAGCGAACGCACATACATCTCGTCTTTAAACTGGCTCCAGAAAATGATGCGCGCCTGTGGTTTCTGGTCCCATAACGATTTCGCAAAATCAATGCCGTTCATTTCAGGCATTTGGATATCACTGATAACCAAGGGTTGTTCACAGTCCAGAGCCATTTTCAGAGCATCTTCACCGTTACTGGCACGGGAAACCTGAAATGCCTGCTGCAGGTGTTCCGCCAGTAGGTGTTCTAGGAATTCAAAATCCTTAGGGTTGTCTTCGGCGATGATAATTTTAACGGGATCCATAACCTGTTTCTCCTCTATCCTCCTGCGAGGAAATGACGGTAGTTATGCCGCCTTGTCGTTGTGTTGCGTTTTCTGAATAACCGGCATGGTCAATTCAAAACGGGTACCGCTTGAAAAACGTGACGGTTTCCAGGAAACCGTGGCGCCAATAGTTCTGGCACGCTCTTGGATGTTATGCAGACCGCGACCAAGCCTCTCCTGGTTGGGGGTGAACCCGTTGCCGTTGTCCTCAACCGACAGCAATACCTGATCATTGCAGAAATCAAAATTGACTTCATAACGGGTGGCACCGGAATGTTTATAGACATTGTGGACAGCTTCGACAACGATGCGGTACAGGTGAAGTTGTTGAGATTTCGGCAGGGCCAGATCTTCTGCTGCTTCAGTCGCGTAGTAATGGCTTTCCATCTGTTTGCCGTTGTTGCTGTTGCGATGGGTTTCGATGTGTGATTGCAGAGCGGCATTGAGACCGAGGACATCCAATGTTTGTGGATGAAGGTCGTCCATAACCGCACGCAGATTATTGATGGCGCTTTGTAATTCCTCTTCCAGTCTGTTCGCTACATTCGCACAACTGCCGCTTTTCAACTCCTGAATATCACGCAGGATAGAAGAAAGATCGGATAACGTCTGGTCGTGAAGATCGCGGGCGATGCGCCGCCGTTCCTCTTCGCCGCCTTCGAGCAGCTTTTCCGCACCAACCACCCGTACCAGCTTGTCAGCCATATTGAACAGAGAAACGGTCAGGTCGTCCAGCTCATCACTGATGGTCTCTGGGGCGCTGACGGAATCCCGTTCACCGCGCACCAGACTGCTGGCACCATTGGAGATTCGCTGGATGCGACGCAGAATACGCCGGGAGAAAAACAGCGACAACAGGATGCCCAAAACGATGGCAGCGCTGAGGACAATCAATGACACCAGGGCCGTGCGGGCAACCAGTTCGTCCATGTATTCGTTTTTAAGATTATTCAGTTTGCCGCGCTGGCTGCGCGCGGTTTCAATCAGAGTGATCAACTGCGGACGCAGGATCGACAGAGATTCGATAAAACGTTCAGTATCAATGCCGTCGGCTGGATCGAGATCGCCGACAGCCTGATTGAGAACCGTGACGGTTTCTTTTGGGACTTCCAGATAGAGCAGGGTGCGGTCAATGGCGCTGGAAAGATGCTCGTAGAGCTGGTCCATCTCCTCCAGCTTGGGGGCGTTGAGGATGAAGTTGCGTCGCAGCGAGGTGGACAGGGCGTGAATCCTTTTAGCCGCCAGATCCGCTTCTGCCAGCGAAATAAACACTTTGCCCAAGTTAGCTGCCTGGCGTCGTTCGACAGACAGGTCCCAGTAGGTGTATTGAAGAAAGACCAACAGCAGGCTCATAATCAGCAAAACCGCTGCCGGTGCCATCAGTATCTGGTGTTTAAGTTTTATGCGCATATGATTAAAGCTAGCATAGCACCCTGGCTAAAACACTGTGCAAATGCACAGAAGCATGATCTCTTCCCATCGGGAAATCGCTTGTCGTTACCGCGTTGTACGGCAACGACAAGCGGTGGTGGCGGATGACGTGTTTATGGTGGTTCGCAGATGCCGGAGTCTTTTACCCCCGACAAGTTACTTTTTCGCCTTGATTGCGATAAAAAACAGTCCTTTGCCGCGTTGGATAAGCAGCCGTTGGATGGTTTTGTTGTCTGATTTCTCCAGAGTCGTTTTAAATTCCTGCGCTGTCGCGATCTCCTGATTATTGAACTCAATAATTACATCACCGGGACGTAGCCCAGATTCTGCGGACGCGCTGTTCGGTTCAACCGCGGTGATGACGACGCCATGTTTGGCCTGAATGTTCAGACGACGGCGCAATTCAGGTGTGATCTCCATGACCGTTAAGCCCAGAGCGTTGGTGCGGCTGGTGACTTTGACCGGATTGCCGTCGTCACTCATTTTGCCGACTTCAACCTCAAATGTCTCTTCTTTGCCGTCACGAAAAACAGTGACGTCAGCGGTTTCTCCAACTGGGATCTCCGCGACCAATCGTGGCAGGTCAGTCATTGAGACAATTTTCTTATCGTTAAGGCGCAGGATAATATCACCGCGTTCCAAGCCAGCTTTTTCTGCTGGAGAGTTGCCCGCAACAGAGGAAATCAGGGCCCCTTCCGCCGTGTCGAGTCCAAACGAATCGGCCAGTTCATCGGAAACATGCTGAATGGTAACACCTAACCAGCCACGTGTGACATGACCAGTTTCTTTGAGTTGGGGCAGGATGTTTTTGGCCGCATTGATGGGGATGGCAAAACCGATCCCTTGGCCGCCGGCGACAATGGCGGTATTGATTCCCACGACTTCGCCGCGGGTGTTGAACAGCGGACCGCCGGAGTTGCCGGGATTGATCGAAGCGTCGGTTTGAATGAAGTTATCGTAGGGGCCGGCGCCGATGACACGTCCCTTGGCCGAGACAATGCCGACGGTGACGGTTTGTTCCAGGCCAAACGGGTTGCCGATTGCCATGACCCATTCGCCGATTTCGAGGCGATCGCTATTGCCGAGTTTGACGGTCGGCAGTGTCTCGTCACTGTCGATTTTCAATAGAGCTAGGTCCAGTTTCTGGTCAATGCCCTTCACTGTTGCCGGGTAGGTTTTACCGCCGGCCAGCTGAACCGTAATCTCGTCGGCATCGTCGACCACGTGGTCGTTAGTGAGGATATAACCGTCAGAAGAGATGATGAATCCGGAACCGAGCGATTTTTGTTTGTGCTGCGGCATTTCGCGGCCCTGGAAGAAATTTTCAAAAAATTCTTCAAAAAAATCGCGATGGCGCGAATCGAACTGGTTGAGCATGGAACTGTGGGCATCAGCGGTTTTTGAGGAGCTGATATTGACAACCGCCGGTTTAAGTTCCTTGGTCAGTTTGACAAAATCGGGCGTGTTGCCCCAGCACAGCAGGGGAACGAGGAGCATGCTTGTCAAAGTTATAAAGGCGCAGGTTAAACGCTTCATTGGGATACCTCCATACAGTCTGACGTGAAACGGAATAAACGGTGTCACCGATTGCTGACGTGAGAATCGGTTTGATCAGAAAAACAGCTTTTATCAAAAGCCTATCGTGCATTCTAAGGGCAGTAGAGATCAAGATGAAAGGCGTGTTTCATGGTTTTTTCAAGAATAATTTATGAGAAGTGCGACTGTGCTTTTGCACAGAATCAGTTCTTGTCCTTCGACTCTTCACCAAGTGTTGGTCCGGCAAGGGGCAGGCACACTTCAAAGCGGCTGCCCTCGTTGACGGTTGAGGTGACACGGATGGTCCCATCGTGAGCTTCGGTGATCCATTTAACGATGGCCAGCCCCAATCCTGTGCCGCCGTGGGCGCGGTTTCGCGCTTCATCGGTACGGTAAAAACGCTCAAAGATATGGGGCAGATGTTCTGGAGCGATGCCGATACCGCTGTCGATCACCGCAACGGTTACGGTGTCATCACAACGTGAGACATCAATATCCACCCGTCCCCCTTCAGAGGTGTAGCGGATGGCGTTGCTCAGCAGGTTGAGAAACAACTGGCGCAGACGGAGATCATCGCCGCGAATGGAGACTTCCGAGTCGGCACCATGGTGCATCGACACGGTGATGTCTTTTCCTTCGGCCAGGGTTCTGCCCTGAATGTAAAGCTCCTGAACCAGATCACTGAGACTGAGCTGGCCGATGGACAGAGGCAGCTCGCCCGATTCGCTTTTGGCCAGCGTGAGCAGATCTTCGAGTATCCGTCCCATCCGGTCGATCTCTTCCATGTTGGACTGCAGTGCGGCGCGAAACTCTTCCGGTGTTTTGGCCCAGTGCAAGGTGACTTCCGTTTCGCCACGCAAAATGGTCAACGGTGTGCGCAATTCATGAGAGGCGTCACCGGAAAACTGACGAACTCGCTGTACCGCACTTTCCAAGCGTTCAAGCATGGCGTTGTATTCGTCGCGCAGTATTCCGAGCTCGACGCAGGACGTTGGGAAATCAGCCCTCAGAGACAGATGGTCGATGGACATGTCGCGAAAATTGTCAACCATCTGCAGCAGCGTGCGGCGATGGATGTTGAGGACAAGGCGGAAGCCCAGGGAGAACAGGGTGATTATAACGATAGAGCAGGCGACGATAGTCAGCAGACGCACGTTTGCTGACCAGTCGGTGGTATGGACCAGACAGGTAACGCCAGCACTGGCGGCCATAGCCACCGCCAGTGCCAGCGCGACAATCAGAGTAAGACGACTTCTAGCCGTACTCAGCAATTAGTCCTCCTTGAGAACGTAACCGACACCACGAATGGTGTGAATCAGTTTTTTGCTGTAATCCTTGTCGATTTTTTTACGCAGGTAGTTGACGTAGACATCGATGATGTTGGTGAATGAGTCAAAGGTGTAATCCCAGACATGTTCGGCAATCATGGTCCGCGTCAACACCTGGTTGGGATTGCGCATAAAATATTCGAGCAGGCCGTATTCCTTGGCCGTCAGATCGATCTCTTTGTCGGCACGCCATACCTTGTGGGTGACCGGGTCGAGGCGCAGATCGGCAAAGTAGATCTCTGCACCGCGGTCTTTTGCCCCACGACGGACCAGCGCTTTAACACGGGCCAGCAGCTCAGCAAAGGCAAACGGCTTGGTCAGGTAGTCGTCGCTGCCGCTGTCAAGACCGGCAACGATATCTTCGACACTGTCTTTGGCGGTCAGGCACAGTACCGGTGTGGTCACTTCTTTGCTGCGCAGTTCCTTAATGACAGTCAGACCGTCTTTTTTCGGCAGCATAATGTCCATCAGGATCAGGTCATAATGGTTACTTTCCGCCATATAAAGACCTTCTTCGCCGTTTGCAGCGATATCGACTGTAAAGTTTTCCTCTTCGAGGCCGCGCTTGATAAAACTGGCGACTTTTTTCTCATCTTCAACAACGAGAATTTTCATGGTTGATCTCCTTTATTTTTACTGTGGTGCAGCAAGAACTGCTTCGTTCAAATCAGCTTGGGGCTGAAGGTTATTTGAGTTTCAATTTGACCAGGACCTCGTTAGCGGTCTCCTCAACGGCTTTGCCGGTGACATTGACCGTGGCCCATTTCTGGCGGCGGAAAAAGTTGCGCGCCTGTTTCAGTTCCAGTTCAATCTGTTCAAAGTCGGCGTAGGCCGTTCTCGGGTCCTGGCCGAGGTTGCGTAACCGTGAGGCGCGCAGCTCCACCAGACGTTCCGGGTTGATCAACAGGCCAACGACTCGCTTGTGGTCCATTTTCAACAGTTCCGCTGGCGGGTCGATTCCATGCACCAACGGAATGTTGGCCACCTTCCAGCCGCGGTGCGCCAGATAGATGGACAGCGGGGTTTTGCTGGTGCGGGACACGCCAACCAAAACGATGTCCGCATTGTTGAGAAAGCGGACTTCTTGACCGTCATCGTTGCGGACGGTGAATTCAACCGCTTCAATACGGCGAAAATACTCTTCATCAACGCTGTGCAGTAGGCCCGGGGTTTCATTCGGAGTGGCACCGAAAAATTCCGAGCATTTCATCAGCAACGGCGTCATGATGTCCAAACTGGTCAGGCCGAGGGCTTCACACTCATCGTGAACAAGACGGGATAATTCACAATTGACCATGGTATAAATGACCAACGCGCGGCGTTCAGCAGCCGCATCCAGTGCCTCGTAAACCTGATTTTTCGTGCGAACATTGCTGATTCTGTTAATCTGTACTGACTGCCCTTTGAACTGGGTTAATGCCGCTGTAATAATGTTTTCGGCTGTTTCGCCGGTGGCATCAGAAAGCAGAAAGACTGTCAGGTTGTGTGTCATAGGCGATTCATTAGACCTCTGTTATGGTTTATATCAGGTCTTGCCTGTTCCGCAAGTACAATCTGTGTGTCTCTCATAAAAAAACATTTTTATATGATGGTATCTCTGTATCTTATCTGGTAGGTGCTTCATTAGTTTGGGGTAAAATTTAAACGTAACGGTTGGGGGTCTGTCAAGGTTTTTTATTGCCTTTAAAAGTCAGCTTTGCTACATAAGCGAAATGACTGATAAATGGATGGAAATCAAGGTCTGTGTTCCCGTGGCCTGTGCCGATGTGTTGTGTCATGAGCTTTATGAGCTTGGCAGCGTCGGTGTTGTGGTTGAGGAAAGACAGTTGGATACGTTTGTCCCTCCGGACCCGGATGAGACAGACAGTGACATGTTTACAATTAAAGCCTATTTTGACGAAGACCTGCCGGCAGCGCAGCGCGTTGCTTCGGTTGAGGGCTGTTTAAAGCGGCTGGCTGAATTTTTCCCCGACCTTGGTGCGGTAGATGTCGGAGTGGCGGATATCGGTCAGCAGGACTGGGCGGAAGGTTGGAAACAGCACTTTCAGGCGACGCGAATCGGAGCGCGATTGGTGATCAAACCAAGTTGGGAAGAGTTTTCCGGCCAAGACGGTGATGTGGTGGTCACGCTTGATCCTGGCATGGCATTTGGTACCGGCACCCATGGCACGACCCGCTTGTGCCTGGAGACACTGGCCGCGTTGTTCGATGGTGGCGAGGCGATCCATCATGTTCTCGATGTGGGTACCGGTTCCGGTATCCTGGCCATAGCCGCCGCTGCCCTTGGTGCCGAACGGGTCGTTGCCTGTGATATCGACCCCATTGCCTGTGAAACAGCGCGCGAAAACTGTGTCCTCAATGAGGTGATCGATCGTGTTGAGGTCACGGACAGGTTGCTCGAAGAGTTAACAGGAACGTACGACGTGGTCCTGGCCAATATTCTTGCCGAAGAAAATATACGCCTGGCACAGGCTCTGATCGATCGTGTTCGTCCAGGCGGCGTGTTAATTCTGTCCGGTATTCTTGAAGAGAAGGTGTCGTTAGTGACCACAGCCTTTTCAACCCTGGGGCTGAATGCCCCTGACCTGTTCTATGATGAGGAATGGGCGTGTATTCAGTATCGACTCGGTCACTGATGCGGCGCTTTTTTACTCCACAGATAACATTTACCCACTCCAGTGCTGACCTTCCTCGCGATGTCGCTCATCACATCAGCACCGTGTTGCGATTGCGTACGGATGACCGGATTGTTTTGTGCGATGGCCGTGGCGGTTGCGCAGAGTGCCGAATCGACGAGATCTCACCGAAACGTTGTCGTGTGACACGTCTCCGTCACTGGCTGGAACAGGAAACCGCCTTGCCGGTGACCCTGATTCAGGGGCTGCCGCACAGTGACAAGTTGGATTTGATTCTGCAAAAAACCACGGAGCTTGGCGTCCAACAGGTGAGGCCGGTACGTTGTCAGCGCTGCCAATACCCCATTGCTCCAGCCAAAGCCGCCCGAAAACTCGAACGCTGGCAAAAAATTGTTACCGAGGCCGCCCGCCAGTCGGAACGTTCCTGGCTGCCCGAAGTTGCGGCTCTGTGCTCTTTTGAAGAGGCGTTGCAGCACTGTGATGCCGATGTCAAACTGGTGTTGTGGGAGCAGGCGGACCAGCCGCTGCAACGCGTGCTGCCGGAAATCTCTCCCGACCGAGTTGCTGTGGTGGTGGGGCCGGAAGGGGGGCTGGCGCAAGAGGAGGTCGCTCTGGCGGTTGAGCACGGCTTTGTGGCTGTAGGCCTTGGCCCGCGTATTTTAAGGACAGAAACCGCCGGGATGGCGTTGATGGCGATTTTGCAGTATCAGTATGGTGATCTGAATCGGATCCCGCGTGAGCAGATTGTTTCGGAGTGAGATAGATGCGTTGTCCCCAGTGTGGTTATCACAGCTTCGATGAATTGAGCGCCTGCAAAAAGTGCGGCACGCCATTACTGGCCCGCCATGCGGGACGCAGGCCTGATGCGCCGGTTGAGGGGCAACTGTTCAGTCCCGAAGAGCTGAAGAAGCGCGCGGAGATTTTTTCGACACCGGTGAAAGCTTTGTCTGGAATGTCGCCGTTGCGTGCTGTTGAAAAACAACGCCAGAGCGGGGCCAAAGATCCGTCGTGTTCTGAACAGATGGCGCTGCCCTCTTTTCTGCTTGATGATCCCCATGAAACAACCAACAACTGGGAAGGGTGGTCTGCCGCTGAGCCACAAGAGTTGCCGGTCCAATTGATGTGGCGTCGAGCCCTGGCCACACTGGTCGATCTGCTCGCCCTGGTCGGATTGCTGGCCCTGTTTGCTGTGGTGGCCTGGCATCTGCAAGGCTGGACCCTGGGGCAATGGCTTGAACACGTGCGTCAGGATGCACTGTTGCGACTGGCCTGTTATCTGTTGATCGTTTTGATGGCGTTTCTTTATTTTTTTCTCGGTCATTACCTTACGGGGCAAACGTTGGGGAAAGTCCTCTTTGCCGTGCGGGTGGTTAGCGACAATGGGGCGCCTTTAACGATGGCCCAGACCGTATTACGCTCGACGGGAAGTGTGTTATCGTTGTTGTGCTTGGGAGCCGGTTTTGTCGCTATCTGGCGTGATGAACAACAGCGCGGCTGGAGTGATCGCCTGGCCGGAACCCGGATTGTTGACAGCCGGGAGGATGGTCCTGACGCGTTACCACAGACTGTTACGGAGGAAACGCAATGAAATTTATTAAAATGCATGGGGCCGGTAACGATTATGTGTATGTCGACGGGTTTCAGCAGGATGTGCATCGTCCGGAAGAGCTGGCCGTCCGCATCAGTGATCGCCATTTCGGTGTCGGTTCCGACGGGTTGATTCTGATTCTGCCGTCGGACTGTGCCGATGCGCGTATGCGCATGTTCAATGCTGACGGCAGCGAGGCGCAGATGTGTGGCAACGGCATTCGCTGCGTGGCCAAGTATCTGTGTGATCAACAATCTGATCGAGGTTCGCAGCTGACCATCGAAACCCTCGCCGGCGTGCTGAGTGTCGATGTGACGGCGGATACGGAAAACCCCGCCATCAGTCAGGTGACGGTTAATATGGGCCAGCCGCGTTTGCAGCGTGGCCAGATCCCCATGACTGGGCCGCAACAGGACCAGGCTTTAGAGGTTGAAATCCGTGTCAAAAACCGCACCTTTACTGCCAGCTGTGTGTCCATGGGCAATCCGCATTGTGTTGTTTATGTTGATGATGTCGAGCAGTTCGATGTTGCCTATTGGGGCGCGCTGCTGGAAAATCATCCGTTGTTTCCCGAACGGATCAATGTTGAATTTGTCGAAATCATCTCTGGTTCCGAGGTTCGCCAGCGCACCTGGGAACGTGGAGCTGGAGAAACTCTGGCCTGCGGTACAGGGGCTTCAGCCGTTACTGTGGCCGGGTTTCTCACCGGGCGCACCCAGCGCACGATCCGCAATCATCTGCGTGGTGGTGTGTTGACCCTGGAGTATTGCGATGATGAAACCGTGATGATGACCGGCCCCGCCGAACAGGTTTTTACCGGTGATTATCCATGGCCGGAGGCTTGATGGACGCGGTTTTTTTTGACCTCGACAACACCCTTTACAGTGCTGAACACAACCTGTTCAATCTGATTGATGTCCGCATTAACCGCTACATGCACGAAGTGGTCGGCATTGCTCCCGAACGTGTCGACGGGCTGCGGCGTCACTACTGGGCGGTCTACGGTGTGACCCTGCAAGGTCTGATTCAGGAGTACGGTGCTGATGCCGAACATTACCTTGATTATGTGCATGATATTGATGTGTCCAGCCGTCTGAGCGCTGATCCGTGTCTCGAACAGGAACTGGGGCGAATTTGCGCGCGAAAATTCGTGTTTACCAATGGCAGTCGCGATCATGCCCAGCGGGTGCTCGGTTGCCTGGGGATTGAGCGCTGTTTTGAAGCGATCTACGATATCCGGGTGAGTAATTATATTCCAAAACCACAGGAACTACCTTATCTGGCTGTGCTCAAGGCCAGTGGTGTTGCGCCTCAGTGCAGTATCATGGTCGAAGATTCGGTACCCAATCTGCATACTGCCGCCCGCTTGGGCATGAAAACAATTCTGGTAGGTGGCGATAGCGATGAAACGGCCCATTTCGATGCTGTTGCCCGCACGGCCAGTGAAGCAGCCCGAGTGGTGCAACAATGGCAGGGGGATGCATGAGAGCGGTATTGCAGCGGGTGACACAGGCGGATGTGCAGGTGGATGGTGACACCACCGGTGCTATTGATCAGGGGATTCTGGTCTTGCTGGGCGTGGCCCGCGACGACAGTGTGGCAGATGTTGATTACCTGGTCGATAAGCTGGTCAATCTGCGTATTTTTGAAGATGACGCCGGTAAAATGAATCTGTCGTTGGAACAGATCGGTGGCAAGGTGCTGGCCGTGTCTCAATTTACCCTGCTGGCCGATTGCCGTAAAGGGCGGCGGCCGGGATTTTCCGCTGCCGCACCGCCAGATGAGGCGGATGCTTTGTATCAGGGGTTTGTTGCCCGATTGCGTCAGCGTGGGATTGCTGTCGAGTGTGGGGTGTTTCAGGCTGACATGAAAGTATCATTGATTAATGACGGACCGGTGACCCTGTTGCTGGACAGTCGTAAGGAGTTTTGATGGTGGATGAGGGGATGGAGCCAAGCCGGTCAGCCAAGAAGAGGGCGGCCAAGGAAGTTGAACAGATGGCCTGGGAGCTGACTGAACTGCCGGATGCCGAAGTGGCTCTGTTGCCGTTAAATGATCTTCTGTCCAAGGCCCTGAATGACGTTCGTCAGACCCGTGGCCACGGATCGCGCAAGCGCCAACTCAAGTTTTTTTCCGGGCTATTGCGCCGCGAACCGGAGCAGTGTGACGAGTTGCGCGCCTTTCTGGCCGGTGAACATCAGCAACAACTGGATCAGAATCGACGGACTCATCAGTTGGAACAGTTGCGTGAACGGTTGTGTGATGTGACCCAGCGAGCCGAAGCGATGGATGAGGTGCAGGAGCTGTTGCCTTTGGTGGATATTGTGGAATTGAAAAAATGGCTCAACGGGTATCGCGGTCCGCAGGATAAGCGCGCTTATCGTCAGGTATTTCGACTGTTGCGGGCGGCCAGTGATGCGGCAGAAGAGTCCTGAACGTAAAAAACCCGGAGGGAAACTCCGGGTTTTTTACGTGTTCCTTGATGTGACCGTGGTTTACAGTGCTTTGTTGATGAACTCCTCAAGCTGATTCTTGGGAATCGCACCAACCAGTTGGTCCACCACCTCACCGTTTTTGAACAGTACCAGGGTCGGAATGCCGCGCACGCCGTACTGGCCGGGAGTGTTGGGGTTTTCATCCACATTTACCTTGCCGATTTTGACTTGACCACTGAACTGATTGGCCAGCTCGTCAATAACCGGGGCGATCGCTTTACAAGGGGCGCACCAAGTGGCCCAGAAGTCGACCAGCACGGGCTGGTCAGCTTTGAGAACTTCCGCATCAAAATTATCATCGGTAAACTGTACAACGTTATCGTTAGCCATGAGATTGTTTCCTCCTCTACTGAGTGATAAATCGCTCTCAATGATAGAAACAGATCAGG